>JACCYK010000604.1 GCA_013696525.1 Chloroflexia bacterium | reverse complement strand
CGTCGGCATGCACCCCTACCCAATGATCGTGCGCAACTTCCAAAGCGTGATCGGACTGGAAACCAGGAAGCAATGCCTGGATCAGATCGGCCGCCTGCCGGACACGATCGTCGCCTGTGTCGGCGGCGGCTCGAACGCGATGGGGATCTTTTACCCCTTCCTCCAGGATCACGAGGTGCGGCTGGTGGGGGTCGAAGCGGCCGGTCACGGCTTGGACACGGACAAGCATTCCGCCTCGCTCACCGCCGGCAGCGTCGGCGTCCTCCACGGGGCCCGCACCTTCGTCCTCCAGGACGAGGCGGGCCAAGTCCAGGAAACGCACTCGATCTCGGCCGGGCTCGACTACCCGGGAGTCGGGCCGGAGCTGGCGCACCTCGCGGACACCGGCCGGATGCGGACCCTGGGCATCACCGACGACGAGGCGATGACCGGCTTCACCCTGCTCTGTCAAACCGAGGGCATCATTCCGGCCCTCGAATCAGCCCATGCCATCGCCGCGGTCGTCGATCTGGCGCGCGAGCGGCCGGCCGGCGAGGTGATCGTGGTCAATCTCTCCGGCCGCGGCGACAAGGACCTGCAAACCGCCGCTGAGCGGCTGGGGGTGAGCCTGTGAGCGGCTCCCCCGCGCCGAGCCGGATCGCGGCAACCTTCGCCCGCGGCCGGGTGGATGGACGGGCCGTCCTCATCCCGTACATGACCGCCGGTTTTCCCGACCTGGCGACGTCCGAATCGGTCATCCGCGGTCTGGTCGCGGGAGGCGCCGACCTGATCGAGATCGGCGTCCCTTTCTCCGATCCCCTGGCCGACGGTGCCACGGTCCAACGTGCCAGCCAGGTGGCGCTCGGCAACGGCGTCCGCCTGGCGGACTGCCTCGATCTCGTCCACCGGCTGCGCACGGTCCACGACGTGACGATTCCGCTGCTCTTCATGGGGTACTACAACCCCATCTTGCGCTACGGGGTCGAGAAATTCGCCGAGGATGCCGCCCTCGTCGGCCTCGATGGGGTCATCGTGCCCGACTTGCCGGCCGAAGAGTGCGACGACCTGCTGGCCGCCTGCCGCGCCAACGGCCGCGACCTTGTTTTCCTGGTGGCGCCAACCTCGACCACGGCCCGGATCACCGACGTCGCGGCACGGGCCAGCGGCTTCATCTACTGCGTCTCCCTGACCGGGGTGACCGGCAGCCGGAGCGAGGTGCCGGATTTGGCACCCTACTTGCGCCGCATCCGGGATCTGACCGAACTGCCGCTCGCGATTGGCTTCGGCATCTCCACCCCCGAGCAGGTCCACCAGGTCTCGGCCATCGCCGATGGCGTGGTCGTCGGCAGCGCCCTGATCAATGCGTTAGAGCGGGTGAGCCCGGCGGCGATGCCGGCCACGGCCGAGGGCTTTATTCGATTGCTCAGGACGGGGATCGAACGGCGATCGCCCGCGCCGATGCTGGCAACGACAACGACGGAGTAGCGAGGATGACCGGGACGGTAGAGAGCGATCAGTCGCCACCGCTGGTGTGTCGCGGCATCCGGGGGGCAACCACCGTTCGCGAAAACACGGCGGAGGAGATCCTGGAGGCGACGAGCGATCTGCTGACGGCGCTGATCCAGCTTAATGCGATCGCGCCCGAAGATGTCACCAGCGCCATCTTCACGACGACGACCGACCTGACCGCCAGCTTTCCCGCCCTCGCCGCCCGCGACCTGGGCTGGACCGAGGTGCCGCTGCTTTGCACGCACGAGATGGCGGTCCCGGGCGCCCTGGGGATGGTGGTCCGCATTCTGCTCCACGTCAACACGACCCGCGCCCACGCGGATATCCGCCATCTGTATCTGCGGGATGCCCGCGCCTTGCGCCCCGAGTGGGGCATGGCCGACAACGAGTTGCGCGAGATCGTGGCCGGCGCCCCGGCCCTGGCGGCGAACCCGGTATGATCGGCACCGCGCCATGCGCTGGCCATCCGCAATCTACTGGTGAAATTTCGGCTGGAGGTGCCGCGTGATTGTCATTATGGAGCGAGGAGCGAACCCCGAGCAGGTCAACCATGTGGTCGCTCGGATTCAGGAGCTGGGCCTGGCCACGCATCTATCGTCGGGTGAGGAGCGGACAATCATCGGCGTCGTGGGCTCACCGCTGCCGGTCACGCTCGATCAAGAGCTCGAGATCCACGCCGGGGTTGAGCGGGTCGTCCGCGTCACCAAGAAATACAAGCTCACCGGCTGGGATTTTCACCCCCGAAAGACGGAAATCCGGGTCCGCGACGTGGTCATTGGCGGCGACGAGGTGACGATCATCGCCGGTCCCTGCTCGGTCGAGTCGGCGGAGCAGACGATCTCCACCGCCCACGCGGTCAAGGCCGCCGGCGCCACCTTGCTCCGCGGCGGCGCCTACAAGCCCCGCACCTCCCCCTACGAGTTTCGCGGGCTTGGCCGGCGCGGCCTCGAGATTTTGGCCCAAGCGCGGGAAGAGACCGGGCTGGCGATCATCACCGAGGTGATGACGCCGGCCGACATCGACGAGGTCGGCGCCTTCACCGACATCTTTCAGATTGGCGCCCGCAATTCGCAGAACTATCTCCTCTTGGAAGAAGTGGGAAAAGCCGGTAAGCCGGTGATGCTCAAACGCGGTCTGTCGATGATGATCGAAGAGTGGCTGCTGGCCGCCGAGTACGTGATGGCCCAGGGCAACCCGGACGTCATCCTCTGTGAGCGCGGCGTGCGTACCTTCGAGCAAGCGACGCGGAACACGCTCGATGTCAGCTCGGTGCCGGTCGTCCGCGGCATGAGCCATCTGCCGGTCTTCGTCGATCCCAGCCACGCCGCCGGCAAACGCGCCCTGGTCCCGGCGCTGGCCTTCGCCGGCGTCGCCGCGGGCGCCGACGGCCTGATGATCGAAGTCCATCCCAACCCCGACCAGGCGCGCTCCGACGGCGCCCAATCGCTCACCTTCGACCAATTCGCCGAGCTAACCCCGAAAATCGCGGCCATCGCCCGCGCCGTCGGCCGCACCCTCTCGATGCCGGGTAGCCTGGCGGCGATCGCCGGCTAACCCGGCGGCTCCCGCGAGCTAAATTCCGATGGCAAGGACGCGGCTTGGCCAGCGAAGCGCGGGGCTGAACCCCCCGCGCTGAATTCACCAACCATCCTGAAAGATGCTGCGCCTGATGCGCGCTATCCCAGCCGGCTTTCAGCCGGGTTCGTGTCTTCAGCGCGGGGGTTCTAGCCCCGCGCTTCGCTGCCGACCCATGAGGGACGCTCAGATCCAGAACCATCTCGTTGGAATTTGCGACGGGGCCCGACCGGAGGGGTCTCTTCGGCTCCCAGCGCCACGCGGCCTCCCGCGCCGTACACCGGGTCGAAGCCGGTCGAACCCGTCGCACCTCTGATAACGCCCGGTCCCCGTCGTCCGTTTCGGCCACGAGTGCGATTCGCCATCTCCGCCGCGATTCGGCGCCCTCGCTCCTCACCGTCGCTTTTTCCCCGACCGAATATCTGCTACTGTCCATCCGGGGAGGAGCAATCACCACCGACCCGCCCGTTGTCCACCGAGGCTACCCAAGGGAAGAGAGCGGCTTGCCAACCGACACGACGATCCAACCACCAGAGCTCGTCACGTTCGACCTGTACGACACATTGATCGAGTTGAACCCGCCACGCTGGGAGCGCTTGGCTCACGCCTGCGCCAGCGCCGGCATCGCCACCACGGCGGCGGCGCTGCGAGCGGCCGATCGCGACGCCGAGGATTTCTACACAATCGAGAATGGGGCGGCGCCAATCCGCGATCGGACGCTGGCGGAGCGGGAGGCGTTTCGCCTCCGTCATATGCAGATCTGGCTCGAATCGGCGGGATTACGGCACGATCTCGACACCGCCCGCGACCTGCGGGCCCGCTATCTCTCCGAGTTCGAGACTGAGGCCGACCACCGCTCCTACCGGGTGTTCCCGGATGTCTTGCCGGCCCTGGAGCGGATCCGCCAAGCCGGGATCAAGACGGCGGTGATCTCCAACGCGGACAAGGACGTGACCATCATCTGCCTGCACTTCGCCTTCGCCGAGCAGATGGACCTGATTGTCACCTCGGCCCTCGTCGGTTGGGAGAAGCCGGACCCGCGCACGTTCCAGGCGGCATACGAAGCACTGAAGATCGAGCCCGGCCGGGCCCTCCACATCGGCGATCAGCCCAAGTCGGATGTCGCCGGCGCCCTCGGCGTCGGCATGCAAGCCGCCCTGATCGATCGCTACCAGCGCCATCCCGACGCGACCGTTCCGGCCTTCGCCACCCTCCTCGAACTCGCTGACCACGTCACCACCGGCCCTCACTAGTGCGGCTTGCGGCCGCTCGTGGCGCCGCGCTCATGCCGGCAACACGTCGAAGCGGAGGCCGTCCGGGCATTGTCGCTGGACGCGCGGGTGGCTCATCGCCTCGCGAAATTCCAGTTCCGCCTCCGGCAGGACAAGATACAGATTCCGACAGGCGTTCGGCAGTTCACCGGCCAGCAGCCTCGGCAGCACGCCCACCACGTACAACGGGGGCCGCCGATCGGCGGCCTCCAAAACTGGTACCGCGTTGGTCAGATCAACCACCCGGTACGCATCATGCAGGGCTAGCCAGTACGTCCCAGCCCGGACGCCTTCGATCTCCAATCCAAACGCCGCCGGGGCGACCACCGCGGCGCCGCCATTCACCGTTGCGAAATCGACCGCCGCCTCGATTCGATCACGCTGCCGCGCCTCCTGGCTGGTCGCCGGCGTATGGGCATAGCCCGCGATCGCCATTGCCGCCGAGGCGAGCACCAGGATCGTCGCCAGGCCACTTGGCACCATCTGGCGGAAGATCGCCGCTGGCAAGCCCGGCCAGCGCGTGGCGACGAGCCAGCACAGCCCGTCACTGGCCAGGGTCCAACCTCGGCTCACGACCAGGAGCAGGAGCGGTAGCGCCAAGACCAGCCGCCCGACATGGACCCGGGTGGTGAACAGCAGCGGCACCGTCAGCCCTAGCAGCAGGAACAGCAACAGCCAGGAGCGCCACGAGCGGCCACGGATCGCGGTGAAGACCAGACCACCAAGCCCAAGCCAGAAGAACGGAGCCACGATCCACGACCAAAGGCCGCCCCGCGGGCTCCAATGATTCGTCACGACCGGTTCGGTCTGCCAGTCGGCGATCAACCGCAGCAGGTCGCCGGCGTTCTGGACGATCAGGCCCAACGCCAACCGCCACGTCTCCATCGGCTCCGCCGGCGCCTGCCGCATGTACGGCAGCAAGCGGTCTGGCGTGTCTCCAAACGCAAAGACATGCTCGCCACGGGCCCGAAAGTAGCCGGCGATAGTGGCCCACGGGTTCCAAGCGGCGATCGTCAGCCAGTCAATCGCGACCAGCCCCGTCGGCAAGGCGACCACGGTGAGCAGTGCGGCAAGCAGGAAGAAGCGCCGCCGCTGCCGGCAGCCCGCGACCACGATGAGCAAGGCCGCCACTGATAGCGGCCAGAGCAGCCGGACCGGCGCGTAGGCATAGGCACCCGCGATCAGACACGCTTGCAGCCCGCCCAGCCAGGCCGTGGCCCACCGGCGTCCGGACGATTCGAGCACGCGCACCAGCACCAGCATGGTCAGCAACGCCGGTACGAGCGAGATGCCCACCAGCGTCGCGGTGCGCCCGTAAAGGAGAAAAACCGGGGAAACCACGAGCAACAGCGCCGCCAAGACGGCCGCCGGTTCGGGGACGAGTCGCCGCCCAACCGCCCAAGTCAGCGGCGCCGCCAGCGCCGCCACGAGCGCCACCGGCCACCGCATCGCCGCCAGCCCGACCTGATCGAGGCTGAACCCGAGCCATACAGGCAGACCAATCAGCGGCCCGCGCCCGCTGTCGGTCATCAGCCCATCGGTCAGGGCAAGGATTGCCGATGCCGGCCGCTCCGGGCCCGCCCACGACTGGAAATAGTGCCAGGCGGTGTAGCTCTCCCAGTTGTAGGGAAACGCCGGGTACTCCCCAATCTGCACCAAGAGGGCCGCTGCCGCCAGGGCATAGAGCGCGACCGGGATGATACCGCCCAGAGGACGGCTCACCACCTGGCCATCGCCCCGATCCGCCTCGTTACAGTTGGCGGCGGGCGCGTGCGCCACTGAACGCGATGGCTACCCCGAGCACGGCGGCGACCGCGCCAATGATGATCCAGATCGGCTCGCCATTCATGCCGCCCTCTTGCCCGAGCAGGTCAAACCCCTGCACGATCCACAACAGCCCCAGCAACGCGATGATGACGCCGCAGACAAGCCGGACTTGCGGTCGTCCGGTGAGCATGTTCACCCTTCTCCTACTACTAACACGAGAATGCCCGTTTCCCGACAAGCATAGCAAGTCACGCGTTCGGTGCGTCCACCGCTTCAATCGTCTCACCTCTTCCACGGTTGGCAGAGAGGTTGGAGGGGAGGGCCGTCCAGCTTCACCCGAACGCCCGTTCTTGACAGCGAATAGTCAGCGGACTACGCTAAGCTCGTTCGCGGTTTGCGACGGAGATTGTCATGGCATCTCGTTTGACCCCGGAGCATGCAACCGCGGCCCGTCCCGGCACCCGCGGCCGCGACGGCGTGACCACCGCCGAGCGGGAGCAGCCCTTCACCACCGACCCCAGGCTGCTGGCGTTGGAGCGCGAGGCGGCGGCCGCGGGGCCGGACCAATTGCCCCTCTTCGCGCCCGGCCCCGGCGGCCAAATGACGCCGCTACTCGGCGGACTGCCGGCGCTGGAACCGGTCAGCAGCCTGGAAATGGCCCGCGCCTGGTATCGGCGCGAGCTGGAGCAGGACAAACGGCCGAAGAACACGGTCGAATCCTACAGCTACGACCTGATGGTGCTGGAAAAGCTGATCGGCCACAAACCGATCAACCGGATCGACCGCCGCGACATCGCCCGCTACCTGGGCGAGGCGAACGGCCGGTCGACCCGCAAACGTCGCCTGACCTCGGCCCGCCGCTTCTTCCGCTTCCTGATCGACGACGCCCGGATCCCGCTCGACGACCCGACGGACGGCTACTACCCACACGCCATCCCCTTACGCTCCCCGGTTCCCCTTTTCGCCGAAGAGCAAGCCGCAATACTGGCGGCGGCGGCGGCGGACGAGCCCTGGAGCCTGCCCGCGATCTGGCTGATGCTCCGGCTCGGCCTCTCCCGGAGCGAGCTACTCGCCTTACGGCGTGAGCATATCGACCTCGAACAGCCGTTCGCGCCGGTGGTCTACATCTTCTACGAGGACATCGCCAAACGGGGCAAGGAACGGAAGCTGGCGGCGGACGCTGGGTTCGCCGCGATCCACCAGGCGTACCTCGGCGCCAAGCCCCCGGTCGATCTGCTCTTCACCTGCGGCCCGCAAGCCGTCAACGGGATGGTCGACCGTGTCCGCCAGGCGGCCGGTCTGCAGAAGGACGTCACGCCCCAAACGTTGCGCCACACCTTCGCCATCGAGAAAGCCAGGCAGGGAGCCGACGAAGACGAGCTGCTCGCCCTCCTCGGCCTAGCCGACGACCCCCGCAACCGGGCCAGTGTCCGTCGTTACGTCAAGCTGGCCGAACCCCCGCTATGACGCGATCCCCTGATAAAGGAGCCGACCATGAATCGTCAGAGGACGAGCGGATCAAGCTCCAGGAGATCGTAGCGGTCAGTGCCTTGGCAGAAATCGGCGATGAGCTACAGAAGCAGGGGCTCTCATTGGACGAGATGATCGAGCGCGGTCGAACAACTCGAGGTCATTTGCTTCGCGAGCAGTATGGGATCATCGACCCCACCCCCGGCGAGGCATTCGATCGACAGTGCCTACTCTCTATCGCTAGCTCCTCCCTCACCAGCACCTCCAATCTACTGCTGGTCGCTATCCGCGGCCGTCGGTCTTTTGTACCAGCTGGCGACATGATGACGGAGCCGGAAACGCTCGACGTAGGCACGGTAGGCATCAACTTCCTGGATGCACCGGCCTCGCTCCCATCCTAGATGTCGAGCCGCGATGTCCGCCGCCACCTGGTCGGCACCGATCCCAAGCTCCGGCCCCAATCCAACCATTGTCCGCCTCATCAAGACATCGGTGAGGGTCTGCGCCGCCTCATGCGCGAAGGCGAAGAGCACTTCGGCTCCAATCGCGCCGCTCGCGTCGTCAAAGGAACGGCGCAAGTCATCCGTCGTCGCCAGGGCGAGCACATCGTTCGCGCGGACGCCGTAGGTGTCGGCCAGATGCCCGGCGCTCCGCTCCGGCACGCCGGATTCAGCGACGAAGCGGCGCCGGAACAGCGCGAAGTCGCCGTCCGCGCCCGGCGTCCCCGGCAGTGGCGTCCGCTCCGTGGTCGAGGGCGTCAGCGGCAGGCCAAGCGCCCGTTGCGCTCGATCGACGGCATGGACGGCCAGCTCGCGGTAGGTCGTCAGCTTGCCGCCGACGACGCTGAACAGCCCCGTGACGCCGTCCCGCCCATGATCGTGCAGGAGATGACGGCGGGTGATCGCCCCGGCCCTGCCTGCCGGCACGAACGGCAGCGGCCGGACCCCGGCATAGGTGTAGTGAATCGCTGCCCGTGACAACCCGGCGCCGGGGATGACCCGGTTGGTTTCGGCCAGGAGGTAGTCAATCTCAGCCTCGCTGGCCACCAGGCAATCCAGATCGCCGTGGAACCAGACATCGGTGGTGCCGATCAGATATTGGTCGTTCCAGGGGATGATGAAGAACGGGCGGCCATCCTCCCGTGCCGCCGCGTAGAGCGCCTGGTCCGGGGCGCCGGCAAAGCCGCCCACCACGAGGTGACTGCCTTTGGTGCCGCCGAGCAGCGGGGCCGGCTCCCGGCCCGGCACGCCGGCCAGCACCTCGTCCACCCACGGCCCGGCCACGTTGATGATCACCGGCGCCCGAACGACGACCGGCCCGGCTCCCGCTTGGAGGAGATCAACCAGCTCCACGCCCCTGGCTCGACCCGCCTCGACCACAATCCGCTCAACCCTGGCATAGGTGAGGAGGGTCGCCCCCGCGGCGCTGGCGGCGAGCGCGTTTTCCACCGCCAAGCGCTCCGGGAACTCGACTTGGGCATCGTAGTAGAGTGCCGCCCCGCGCAAGCCGTCCGGGTTGAGTCCTGGCAGTCGCGCCAGCGATTCCGCCCGGCTCAGCATCTCGTGGCGGGCCAGCGACTTGTCGTACGACAGCAGGTCATAGGCGAGCATGCCCGCCCGGATCAGCCAGGGACCGCGTTGATCCCCCGTGTAGATCGGGATCAACAACGGCAACGGCCGGACGAGGTGCGGCACGATCCGTAGCAGCCGTTCCCGCTCCCGCAACGACTCCCGGACCAACCCGATCTCGCCATGCTCGAGGTAGCGCAGCCCGCCGTGGATGAGCCGGGTCGACCAACTGGTGGTGCCGCCGCCGATATCGCCCTTGTCGACCAGCAACACCCGGAGCCCGCGGGCCGCGGCGTCGCGGGCGATGCCGGCACCGTTAATTCCAGCCCCAATGACGATGAGATCAAAGGCGCGGTCAGGCAGATTGGCGAAAACGGGGCGAGCGGTCATACGCTTCGTGACATCCTAACCGTCCGCCGCGGCGCGGCGGCATGTCGCGCTCATAATTCGTCCTTGGAATCGGCCTGGTGAGCCCCGTAGGGTGGAAACCGAAAGCCCATGCCGCGATCGAGCAAGCCGCCGTAGCCAAGCTCGGCCAACTGCCGGTTGCCGACGACCTCGCCGGTCATGATCCACGGCAACACCAGGTCGGCCACCGTCGATTTCGAGTACATCGAGCAGGACGCCAGGTTGAAGACCGGGATCGGGCCGCGATAGGCCAGCCAGAACATGCTGCCGGGGTGGGTCGGGGCGCCGAAGCGGACGATCTCGGCCCCAATCCGCGTCAGCGCCAGGAACGTTGGATCGATCGGGTCGATCGTGTTGCCGCCGGCGGTGAGGATCAGATCGGCCCCCTCGTCAATCATCGCGCTCATCGCGGCCGCCACCAGCGCCGGGTCGCTGGCGACGATCTCGAGCCGGAGCAGCGTCCCGCCATACCAGCCGATCTTCTGTTCAACCGAGGTCTGAAACCGTTCCCGCGGCCGGCCCGTCAACTGCTCGGTGGTGATCACCCCCACCGTCAGCGGCAGGAACGGCACGACCCGCACCAGCGGCTTGCCCCGGGTTTGGTCCTCGACCTGGTGCAGGGTCGCTTCCGGGATCGCCACCGGCGCGATCTTGGCCCCGGTGACAACCTTGCCCGGCAGCACGACGAGCCGGTCCTGCATGGTGAAGACCGCGATCCCCGGCAGCAGGTTCGCCGCGATCACCCCACCGGCATCGACCCGAAGTAACCCCTTGATGGTCGCCGCCAGGTTGTAGCGACTTTGGGCCGGACCTCGAATTTTGAGATTTTCACCGGCGATCGCCTCCGCCAGCCTGCGGCCGGCGATGTCTTCGTGGACTTCGTCCTCGGTCAACCGGACCGCGTGGATCGCCTCCGTCAGCGAGGCGAGCGCGTCGAAATCGCCAGGGACAAGGCGCTGTCCCTTGGTGAACAGGCGCTGCCCATCCTGGCGCACTTCCTGGGTGACGATGGCGCCGACCCAATCGCGCCGATGGCTCGCTTGTGCTGGTTCGATCGTGAACGGTTCCAACCCCGGCCTCCCGCCGATTCCCCCTAAGTGTGCGGCCAGGACCGGGGAACGGGCAACATGAGTTGATCGAACGCCAGTCTGAACTGGGAGCGCCGCGCCCGGCCGCGAAGCTCGGGGCTGAAGCCACCGAGCTAACACTACAAACCGCCCTGAAGGGCGCTGAATCTCTCAACAAGGTAGAACTATTCCAGTTTGGAAGCCAATTACATGATTATGAGCCGGCTTCAGCCGGGTTTGAGAATTCAGTTCGGGGATTTATTCCCGAGCTACGATCGAGGTCGAACGCCAGCCCAAAGATCCATCAATCATTCCAAGATCGCGCGCACCTTGGCCGCGATCGCCGTGCCGAGCTTGTGATGCTCGGCGACCTCGAAATGGATCCCGTCGACCGGGCTCGAGGTAATGACCGTGGCCGAATCGAAGAAGTCCAGCTCGTACCATTTGGCGGCCAGCGCGTAGTAGCGGCTGAACTGGCGCGATTTGTCGAGCGCTCCCTCGAAGAGCAAATCGTAGTCGCTCAACTCGGCGATCGGCGGCGGCGCCACCAGCAGGACGCGCGACGGCTCGGCCGCCGCGTTCGTGGCAATCCGTGCCGCCGCCGCTCCCAGGTCCCCGGCACTCTGGGCAATATCGGAGGCGGTGAGATTGTACCGGCGCTTGAGATCGTTCGTCCCCAGGTTGACGATCACGAGGTCGAGCGGGACGTGCGACTCCAGGATCGGGCCAAGCTGGGTCAGCCCATTCTTCTGCCGCTCGATCGGATCGTCCCAGCGGGTATTGCGGCCGGGCAGCCCTTCCTCGATCACCCGGTAGCCGTCACCCAGCTCGCGCTGGAGCACCCCCGGCCACCGATCATCCCAGCCAAACCGCGGTCCCTGCGCCGGGTCCGCCCCCCAGGTGTTGGAATCCCCGTAGCACAGCACCGTCTTCACCCGCGCTCCTCTTCGTCTTGCCATCTTGGCGGCCAGCGGCCAACGCGGCGCATCTTCGCACGGATCGCCCCGCTCGAAACGAGCGAACGACCGCGAGCATTGGGTGCCCGCGGTCGTCTGCTCCGTCTCTCGGTTGGTGGCGGGCAAGAGCCGCTACGCCGTCTCCGCGTAGGGGATCTCCTGCTCGTTAACGCTCATCAAGAGCGGCCGCGTCCGGTTGTTGATGACGTTGGCATCGACCACGCACTTGCGAACGTTGTCGAGCGAGGGGATTTCGTACATCACTTCAAGGAGGACTTCTTCGATCGTGGTCCGCAGGCCGCGGGCGCCGGTCTTGCGCTCCTCCGCCTGCTTGGCGGTCGCTTCCAGCGCGTCGTCGGTAAAGATGAGATCGACCTTGTCGAGGGCGAAGAATTTCTGGTACTGCTTGACCACCGCGTTCTTCGGCTCGCTCAGGATCCGCATCAACTCGTCCCGGCTCAGTTGATCGAGCGCCACCGAGACCGGCAAGCGGCCGACAAACTCGGGGATCAAACCGTACTTCAGCAAGTCGTCGTGGATCAGGTGCTGCAACGGGTTCGGCTCGTTCGCCGCCGCCTCGTCGTCGCGGGAGCCGAAGCCGATCGGTTTCTGCCTGCCGATCCGCTTTGCCACGATCTCCGGCAGCCCCTCGAAGGCGCCACCGCAGATAAAGAGGATGTTCCGGGTATCGATCTGGATATATTCCTGGTGCGGGTGCTTGCGGCCGCTCTGGGGCGGCACGTTGGCGACGGTCCCCTCGATGATCTTCAGCAGCGCCTGCTGCACCCCTTCCCCGGAGACGTCACGGGTGATGCTCGGGTTGTCGGCCTTGCGCGAAATCTTGTCGATCTCGTCAATGTAGATGATGCCGGTCTGCGCCCGCGCCACGTCGCCGGCGGCCTGGATCAAGCGGAGGAGGATGTTCTCGACGTCTTCGCCGACGTAGCCGGCCTCGGTCAGGGCGGTGGCGTCGGCGATCGAGAACGGCACATCGAGCAGCTTGGCCAGGGTTTGGGCGAGGAGCGTCTTGCCGCAGCCGGTCGGGCCCACCAGCAAGATATTGCTCTTTTGGAGCTCCACATCGTCGTCACTGCCGGCGCTGGCATTGATCCGCTTGTAGTGGTTGTAGACCGCGACCGACAAGATCTTCTTCGCCCGATCCTGGCCGATCACGTACTGGTTGAGCTGCTCATACAGTTTGCGTGGGGTGGGGATCCTGGCGAAGTTCGGCTCGGTGCGGGGGGTTGGCGGTTCCTCTTCTTCAATGATCTCGCGACAAAGCTGCACGCATTCATCGCAGATATAGACCTGGTTCGGTCCCGCGATCAAGCGCCGGACCTCTTCTTGGCCCTTATTGCAGAAGGAACACCGGTAATGCACCCGTCCACCTCGCGTCGTGTTCATACCGTCGCCCTCACCCATCGTCATTCCCGGCGCCACGGCGACGGCCGGACTGCCAGTGCGGACCTAAGCCGCGCGGATTCACGTCCCCGCCCATGGTTACGGCTTGCTCCGGCCGTTACCGTTGCGGCTGGCCGTTCCCGCCGTGGCCACTTCGATCGCGTCGGCGGCGTTGTGCGGCTCCAGCACATCATCGACCAGCCCGTACTCCTTGGCTTCTTGCGCGGTCAGGTAGTAGTCACGCTCGGTGTCCCGCTTGACCTTGTCGAACTCCTGGCCGGTATGGGTGGCCAAGATCTCGGTTAGCTTCGTGGTCAGCGACAGCGTCTCCCGTGCCGCGACCTCGATGTCGGGGACGTTGCCGCGGAAGCCGCCCGAGCCCTGGTGAATCATGACGCGCGCGTTGGGAAGCGCAAACCGCTTGCCTTTCGTCCCAGCCGCCAGCAGCACGGCCGCCATGCTGGCGCCCATCCCCATACAGAGGGTGGAAACATCGGGTTTAAGCATCTGCATCGTATCATAGATGGCGAGCCCGGAATAGACAACGCCGCCCGGTGAGTTGATATAGAGCCGGATGTCCTGCTCGGGGTCCTCGTGTTGGAGGAAGAGCATCTGGGCGATGACGAGGTTGGCGATCTGGTCATCGACCGGGGTGCCGAGGAAGATGATCCGGTCCTTGAGCAACCGGGAGTAGATATCGTACGCCCGCTCGCCGCGGTTCGTGCTCTCGACGACCATCGGCACCAAATTACGAACGGTTGGGATTTCCATGTTCCCGGGTCCTCCGGCGGTGGTTTGACGCTCACCCGCGTCGCGCGGGTCAGCGTCGTAGGGGCCAATCGTTAGGCGCTAACTATACTGGGTTCGGCCCGGTCTCTGGTAGCTCCGCCGCTGACGAGATCAACCGGATCGGTCAGGTTCGTGTCGCCCCAGCGCCAAGCCCGGCGCCCGCTCAACCGCCCCCCCGGCCCTCCGGCATCTTCAACCATCGCCTGTTAAATCGTGGGATGCGCGGCCGCGCCCCCGCTCTCGTCGTCAGGGCCCGCCGCGGCAACCGTCGCCTCCTCGTCCCCGGCGGGCGCGGGCTCCGCTTCCTCCGCGATCGGGTTCGTCTCAGCCAGATCGCCCGGCTGGCCGGGCATCGTGCCAATGGTCAGCGCCTCGTCGATCGCGGCCGGTTCGGTCCCGGCATCGCCGGCGGCCGCCGCCGTGGCTTCAATCTCGCCGGCGGTGTCCGCCTCATCGGGCTCCGCGACCTCCGGCTCCGGGGCCACCCAGCCATTGACGACCGCGCCCCGGCCTTCAGTCGCAATCTCGATCAGCCGCTGCCGGACCTTGGTGTCCAGCAACTGCTGGCGCAAGCCGCCAATGAAGGACTGGTCCCGCAACAACGCTCGCGACCGCTCCTCGCTCCCCGTCATGTACGGCGAGGCGAGGATGCTGAGGCTCGATACCATCTGCTCATTCGACACCATGAGCTCTTCCCGTTCCGCCAGGTCTTGCAACAGCAGCGTCGTCCGCAGCCGCTTAGTCGCCATCGGCCGCAGCTCGGCTTCAAGCTCTTCTTGGCTTTGCTCGGACATCCGCAGGTAGGCTTCGAGGGCGACCCCCTGCCGGCTCAGGCGATGCTCGAGCTCGTGGAGGTCGTTGTGGACCGCTTCATCGACCATCGCCGCCGGCAGCTCGATCACCGCCCGCTCCAGGATCTTGTCGATGACCTGTTGGTAGGCTTCGGCCGTGACCCGCTCGGTCTTCTCCCGGTGGAGATTGCCGCGCACGTTCTCCCGCAGCTCATCGAGCGTATCGAACTCGCTGGCGGTCCGGGCCAGCTCATCATCGAGGGGCAGGAGGTCGCGCTCCTTCAACCCGTTCAGGGTGATCGTGTAAGCGATCGTCTTGCCCCGCACCTCGGCATTGGCCCGTTCCTCATCCTCGCCGAAGCTGATCCGCACGGTTGCCGACCCGCCAATCCGCAGCGTCTTGATCGCCGCCTCCAGCTCGTCGAGCATCCCGCTCTCGCCGAGGACGAAAACCGCGTCGTTCTCCTCGGTAGTGGCCTCGTCATCGCCGATGGTCTGGCTCTGGACATCGATCGTGATCTGGTCGCCCGCCCGCGGCAGGCGCGGCTTGGGCTGGAGCACCATGTCGGCGCCGACCTCGAGCCCCTCGCCGGCGGGATCAACCCACGGGCTGTTGTCCTTGCGCAGGTCTTCGATCACGGTGTCCAGCTCGGCGTCATCGAGCGTGGCATCGACCGGGTCGACCCGCACTTCCTGATAGGACCCGGGATCGACGCTGGGATAGATCGCCGTCGTCACTTTGAAGGCCAGCGGATCTGCCGAAATGACCTCGACCTCGGGCTCGCCCACCGGGACCAGGTCCTCTTGGGTCATCGCCTGCCGGTAGAGGTCGCTCATTAAGGTTCGGTTCGCTTCTTCGATAAAGACCTCGCGGCCATAGAGCCGCTCGATCATGGCGCGGGGCGCCTTGCCCTTGCGAAAGCCGGGCACCACGGCCTGGTTGCCGACCCGCCGGGCGGCCTTGTCGACGGCCCGCGTGAACTCGGTCTCGTCGGCGGCAATGTCGAGCGAAACACGGCTCTCGGGGAGCCGTTCCACGGATAGCTTCACGCTTGTCGCGTCCCTTCTTTGCTGGCGGGCGGGCACCGCGCCGCCGCGTCCGGATCGCCTGTCCCATAGGCGAGGGAGGCGGCGCCGCCGAGTACGGAACGTTGAGTATACCAGAGTGCCCGCCGGCGCCGGCCCGATTCGCTTCGTTTCATTCAGAAGCACCGTTCGCACCGGGGTCCGGCAAACGTCAAACGTCACAATCGTGACAATTTGACACGATTGTGACGTACGGACATATTGTCCGTACCTATTGCGCGGGTTGCCTAGTAGATGCTAAGGTGAGTCGCGGCGATTGCTTTCTTGCCGCCTACGTACGCATGTACGTGCATTGGCCGCGAGGCGTCCGTCAGCAGATCGCGGTGAGCCCGCCCGTCGCGGCTTCGACCCAGTGCGGCGTCACGACAACCGGGTGCGCTTGTCTTGCATCCCCGGCCCGGGTGGAGCGGCCCCTCGTCTCCATAAGCGCCGGCCGGACGGCGGTGGTTCACGCGCTTTTGGGTCGGGGGCGGCAGCAGTCATCGCCGTGGCGGTGATTTCGGGACGTGGTCAGCGGTACTCGCCGGGCCATGGGCCGCGGGCAGCAATCCCCCGGCGCGGACTGAGGGAGGGATGAAATCGTGGAATGGTTGTCAAAGCGGCGCCGGCGGGCTGGGAAGCGGTCAGCGTTGATGGCCCTCGTGGCGATGCTGCTCGTCGTCGCGGCGTCGGCTCCGCTCGCCCTCGCCGGGGCCCGCCAAGCCCGGGCCGATGTCGGCTCCGCTCGCATCGTGCACAGCGAGGACGGCGTCCTGCTCCGCGCCGAGCCGACCTTCGGCGCCATGGTCATCACCACGCTCCCCGAGGGCGCCGGCGTCGACCTCCGCACCAACGTCTTGGACACGGTCTACGACCCGGACGGGGTCACCCGCTGGTGGCCGGTGCGGTCCGATGTCGGTGACGGCTGGGTGGCCGGCTTCTTCATTGAGATAGAAGGGCTGCCGGCGGCTTCAACCGCCGCCCTCACCAGTCCGGCCGGGCCCACGGCCGGGGCGGCGGTCGAGGCCGGCACCGGCTCGGCCACGATCAACGCCCCGAGTAGTGCCGCCAGCGCGCCGCCGGGCGGCAGCGCCACCGATCTCCATCTCGGCGGCTCCTTCGCCCGGGTGGCCGCGCCGGAAGGCGTCAACCTGCGGGCCGACCCGGGCCCGGGGACGGACTCGCTGGCCTCGCTCAAGCTAGACACCGTGGTCGAGTTGCGGATCTATGAGGCTGATACGGCCTGGCTCGACGGCGCCCGCTGGTGGCCGGTCCGGGTCGACGGCCAGGACGGCTGGATCATCGGTACATTTCTGGCGCCTTTCGATAGCGGCGCTCAGGCCGCCGAGGTTGTCCCCGTCGCGCCGGCGGCGCCCGATGTGCCGGATGGGCCGGCCGCCCAAGTCCCCGCCGGCACGTCGGCAGCCGGGACCGTCTTCGCCCCCGGCTCGTACGTCTCGGCTCGGACCGATGAGGGGGTTGGGCTCAATATCCGGGCTGACGGCGCCCCCGACGCCGAACGGATCGGCTCCATCCCCGAGTTCGACGTGGTTCAGGTCATGGACGGCCCGTTCCTCGATCCGCTGGGCAACGGGTGGTACATGATTTCGGATGGCGCCGTCACCGGGTTCGTCGATGGCGCCTGGATCACGGCGGCCACCCAGCCGGGCAGCCCCGATGATCAGCTCGCGGCCAGCGCCCCCGTCGAGCCGTCGCCGCCGGTCAACGCCGCCGGTCTCGCCACCGGTGCGATCGGCCTGCCAGCCGCGCAATTCACGATCACGCAGGCCTTTGGCTGCAGCCCCTACTGGTGGTGGTATCCGTACGACGCCAACTTGGGCTGTCATGTCCACGACGCGCTCGACCTGGCGGCCCCGCTCTACACCCCGCTCTACGCGGCGGACGGCGGCGTCGTCGAGTATGCCGGCTGGTGCAACTGCGGCCTCGGCTACTACGTCAAAATCGACCACCTCAACGGCTTTAAGACGACCTACGGGCATATGGCCGACCAGCCCCTCGTCCAGACCGGCCAAGCCGTCAGCAAGGGACAAGACATCGGCCCGATGGGTAGTTCCGGCACCTCGACCGGGTCGCACGTTCACTTCATCCTCGAGCTGAACGGGTTCCCGGTCGATCCGTTGGCCTTCGCCGGGTAGTCACGCCAACCTCACGGTACACGACGACCGGGGCCGCGCCCAACAAGCGCGGTCCCGGTCGTTCCGGAACCGACCCCGGTGCGTTAGGATGCACCGTATCAAGTAGCAGGGTCGCGAACGCTTCACCGTGAGCGCGGCGGCCGCTCGCAACGGGGAGCATCATGGATCCCAATATTCGCGTGCTCGACGAGGTCCCAGTCGAGCTGGCGCCGATCCTGTCGCCAGAGGCGCTGACCTTCGTTGGCAACCTGCACCGGCAGTTCAACCCGACCCGTCAGGCGCTGCTCCAGCGGCGCCGCGATCGGCAGGCCGCGATCGATGCCGGGGCCGAGCTCGGCTTCCTGGCGGAGACGGCGGCGGTGCGGGCCGAGGACTGGACGGTCGCCGGCACCCCGGCTGATCTCCAGGACCGCCGGGTCGAGATTACCGGCCCCTGCGACCGGAAGATGGTCATCAACGCTCTCAATTCCGGCGCCCGCGTCTTCATGGCCGACTTGGAGGACGCCTCCTCACCCACCTGGCACAACGTGATCGATGGCCAGCGCAACCTCTACGACGCGGTGCGGCGCGCGATCACGTTCCAGAACCCCGACGGCCGGGAGTACGCGCTGAATGAGGAAACGGCCACCCTGCTGGTCCGGCCCCGCGGCTGGCACCTACCGGAGCGGCATGTCGAGGTCGATGGCGAACCGATCTCCGGCAGCCTGTTCGATTTCGGCCTCTATTTCTTCCACAACGCCAGGGAGCTGCTCAAGCGCGGCAGCGGCTCCTATTTCTACCTGCCAAAGCTGGAAAGCCACCGCGAAGCCCGGCTCTGGAACGAAGTCTTCAACGTCTCTCAGGACGCTCTGGGCATTCCCCGCGGCTCGATCCGGGCCACCGTCCTGATCGAAACCCTGCCCGCCGCCTTCGAGATGGATGAGATCCTCTACGAGCTGCGTGAGCACGCCGCCGGGCTCAACGCCGGCCGCTGGGACTATATCTTCAGCGCGATCAAGACCTTCCGCGGCCGCGACGACATGCTGCTGCCGGACCGGGCTCAAATCACGATGACGGTGCCCTTTATGCGGGCCTACACCGAGCTGCTGGTCCGCACCTGTCACCATCGCGGCGCCCACGCCATGGGCGGCATGGCGGCCTTCATCCCCACCCGGCACGACCCGGTCGCCAACGAGACCGCCCTCGGCAAGGTCCAGGACGACAAGCAACGCGAGGCCAGCGACGGCTTCGACGGCACCTGGGTCGCCCACCCCGGCCTGATCCCGACCGCGATGGCCGAGTTCGACCGCGTCCTGGGCGCGGCGCCCCATCAAAAATCGCGTCAGCGCGACGATGTCGCGGTCGAGGCGGCCGGGGCCGCGATCACCGACTTCACGATCCCCGGCGGCACGATCACCAACGACGGGGTGCGCAACAACGCCAGCGTCGCTCTCCAGTACATTAACGCC
>JACCYK010000573.1 GCA_013696525.1 Chloroflexia bacterium | reverse complement strand
CCCCCTAACCCCCAATCCTGGAGGTTAGGGGGCGATCGTCCAGCTAGGCGACGCCGGCCAGACCGCGCGCCCGGTTGACGGTTTCCACGATGACGTCGACCGCCTCGTCAATCTCGGCGATCGTGTTGTCACGACCGACCGTGAACCGGAGGCTGGCCCGGCATCGCTCGTCCGAGTACCCCATCGCCCGCAGGACGTGGCTCGGCTCGGAATTCCCGGTGGTGCAGGCGGACCCGGCCGAGGCGGCCACGCCCTGCATGTCGAGCCCCAGTAAAACGGTCTCGCCCTCGATACCGGCGATCGCGAGGTTGAGGTTGTTCGCGAGCCGGCGCTCGGGATCGAGCGGGCCGTTGACCTGGACCTCGGGAAACGCCTCCCGGATGCCCACCAACAACTGATCGCGCAGGCTGGCCGACCGGGCGTTGCTCGCCTCGCGCAGCCACTCCGCCTTTTCGAGCGCCGCCGCCAAGCCAACCACCAGCGGCACGTTTTCCGTGCCCCCGCGGCGGCCGGCTTCTTGGCCGCCGCCGTCCTGCTGAAATCGAATGGGTGTGCCTTTCCGAACGTAGAGCAGGCCGACTCCCTTCGGCCCGTAGAACTTGTGGGCCGAAAGCGACAGCAGATCGACGCCCAGCTCGTTGGCTCGGAGCGACAAAGCCCCTGCCGCCTGGACCGCGTCGGTATGAAAGGGGATCCCATGCGCGTTGGCGATTGCCGCGATCTCGGTGAGTGGTTGAATCGTCCCGACCTCGTTGTTCGCGTAGATCACGGAGATCAAGCAGGTCTCCGGCCGGATCGCGGCGGCGATCGCCGCCGCCGGGATTAGGCCGTCCTCGTCACACCCAACGTAGGTCACGGCGAACCCCTGCTGTTCCAGTGACCTCGCGGCATGGAGGACCGCGTGATGCTCGATCGTGGAGGTCACGACATGTGGAGGGGGTGCATCAGCATCGCGCCCGAATCGCCGCTGCCAGGCGACGCCTTTGAGCGCGAGGTTGTTGCTCTCGGTGGCGCCGCTCGTAAAGATAATCTCGTCGGGACGGCATCCCAAGGCGGTGGCGACCGAGCCGCGGGCCCGGTCGAGCGCGGCCCTGCCTTCCTGACCAAGGCGGTAGACGCTGGAGGGATTGCCGTACCGCTCGCTGAAGTACGGCAGCATGACCGAGAGGACCTCGGGATCGACCGGCGTGGTGGCCGCGTGGTCGAGGTAGATCGTGTCGTCGCGCGCGCTCGGGGTCGTCATTATCTGTCCTCGCGGCCGCGTTGTCGGCGGCGCGGTTCGGGTCACATCGAACCGTACGTGCCAACACGCGGGGCATGCTCGGTGCTCTGATCGCCGAGGGGCCGGGCTACGGGGCCGGCACGACCGCGCGGGCGGCCGCCGCCTGGTCACGCCGGGCCTTGCCTTGGCTGATAAGGTCGGCCAGCGTCATCGAGTCAATGGTCTCGACCAGCGCATCCCGCATCTTCAGCCAAACTGGCCGAGTCTCGCAGCCGACGATCAGCGGACAGGTCTGTTCCGACTCGTCCTCGGAGACGCAGTCCATCGGCGCCACCGGACCTTCCATGACCCGGTAGACCTCACCGACGCGGACCAGCTCGGGTGAACGCGACAGTTGGTAGCCGCCGTGGGCGCCCCGCTTGCTCTCGACCAGCCCGGCGCGGCGGAGCGGCCCAATCAACTGCTCGAGGTAGGCCGACGGCACCGAGGACTCTTTCGCCACCACGGCGATGGACATCGGCCCCTGCCCGTAGTGCTTGGCAAGCGCCACCATGGCCCGGACGCCGTATTCTCCTCTGGATGATACGCGCATGAACTCACCACCCTGGCGGGGAGAAATCGAGCATTTGTACCATAATCCTACTTCTTGACCGAAAAATTAGCAAGCGGCACGGGACATCGATGAACGTGTCGGAACCATAACGGCACGGGTTGCTCACGAACTAGCGAACCCATAGTCGAAGCAACGAGTTTGCCAGCGTCGTCATCCCCGCCACATGCTTCGGGCTCAGGCGGGACGGCGTGACCTGCCGGTACAGGTGGCCGAAGCGGTCGGCGGTAAAGATGCCGCGATACTCACCGTCCTCGACCACCGGCACCGCCCATCGCTTCAACTCGGTCATTTGTTTCTGGACGTCAAACACCGAGTCGTCGACATCGGCGGTGACGACGTCAACGTCCATGATGTCGGCGACGGACTGAGCCGCGCTGCCGCCGCGGATCGCGCTCAGCACGTTATTCCGCCACAACATGCCGACCACCCGGCCGCCATCCGTCACCACGACGTCCCGCGGCCCGCCGCGCAAGGCATACGTCAGCGGCTGGCTCGGGGCGATCCCGCCCATGTCCCAGAGCGCGAACTGGCCCACCCGCATCCGGCGCATGGCCGTCTCGACCCGGACCGCCCGTCCCTCGCCATGCCCGACGATGATGATAAAGACGGCAAGCAGCAGCACGGTCACGTTCTGCAACCAAATCAGCGAGGCGACCGCCATCGCGACCGCCAGCACCTGACCGACCATCACGGCGACCCTGGTGCCGGTGTCCCGGCCGACCAGCCGGCTGAGGCCGGCGCGAAACACCCGCCCCCCGTCCATCGGGAAGACCGGCAGCAGGTTGAACCCCGCCAGCATCGCGTTGGCCATGAACAAACTCGCTAGGAGGCCCGCCGGTGATGGCTCGAGCAACAATTCAGCAAAGTCGCGTGGCCAGACGAATCCCTGGATCACCGCGTACAAGACGATAAAGGGCGCCAGGCCAACCATCATCGCGATGTTGACGGCGGGGCCGGCCAGGGCGATCATGGTCTCGGTCCTCGGCTTGGCCGGAAAGTGATCGAGCCGCGCCACCCCGCCAATCACCGACAGCGTCACGTCACGCACCCGAACCCCGTGGCTCATCGCCATGAAGGCATGACCCAGCTCGTGCAGCAGAACGCAACCGAAGACGAGGGCGACAAAGAGGAGCGAGAAGATCAGCGAGCCGGCGGCGCCAGCCACGCCGTAGCCGCCCCAGTCGATCAGCACCCAAAGGACAATGAGCGCCAGCGTGGGATGGAGCTTGATCTGGATATTCCCAATGTGCCCGACCGTTAGAGCTTGCACGTCGTTGCCTCACGCCGTCGAGCGATCCGTCTCATTGTCGTCGCGCGTGCCCTGGCCGAGCAAATGCGGAGCGTTCCAATAGGCGACGGGCGACCCCGGCCCCGGTGACGCCGTGCGGCTGCCAGATCGGACACCAAGGCGAGGCTAGGAAGATCATAGCAACCAAACAACCCGCGACACAAGGCTCTCGCTGGCACAGAACGGGCTACTCGGGCCAAGAAATGCCGCTGCCCGGACACGGATGCGGGATTGATGGCATGGCCAAGAGTGACACCTTGGCAAACTAGCAAGAAGCTTGCCACGATGGGCCAGCCCGCCTATACTGCTGGTACATCGCCTCCTCGGCGGGAATAGGCTGCACTCCGGTGCGTCTGGACCCGTCGCGTCTATCTCTTTATCGTCACGCGCCCGGATGCCGCGTCG
This sequence comes from Chloroflexia bacterium, assembly GCA_013696525.1. GTDB lineage: Bacteria > Chloroflexota > Chloroflexia > Thermomicrobiales > UBA6265 > JACCYK01. Next base: position 5,133 of record JACCYK010000573.1, on the reverse strand, counting down.
GATGATTCCGACCATGCTCAGTCGATGACGAGGTGATTCCCCGATGGAAGCGAGTTACGATCTCAATCAAGAAATGCGGACGTGGGTTTCCCCGAGCCTGATCGAGGCGAACTATATCCTCAGCCTGTCACGGATGGACCTGCAGGCGGTGATCGCCGCCGAGATGGACGCCAACCCCGCCCTCGAGATGGATGACCGCCCCGCCTGTCCCCTGTGTGGCAATGTGCTTGACGGCACCTTTTGCCCAACCTGCTTGGTCAGCCAGCGCACGGAGCCGGTCACCGAGAGCTACGAGGACTTTCCCGAGACCATGGTCAACGCCCTGAATGGGCGGGAAGACTCGGACGAGTTTGACCCGATGTCGCTGATTGCCCATGAGGAAAACATTCGCGCCGTCATCCTGACAGACGCCCGGACTCAACTCGATCCGCGAGACTATCCGATTGCCGAGTACCTGGTTGACGGGCTCGACGAGCGTGGCTTCCTAACCACCGACCTCGACGACCTGGCGGCGCTCATCAACCGCTCGCGCGAGGACATCGACGACATCCTGGCGGTCATTCAGGAGCTAGCCCCGGCCGGGGTCGGCGCCCGCGACCTGCAAGAGTGCCTCCTCTTACAGCTGTCCTATCTCGCTCGCAACGGCCACGATGTGCCCGAGCCGGTGCTCGCGGTCGTCTCGAATTTTCTGCCGGAGTTCGGCGCCCACAAGTACGGACAGATCTCGAAAGAGCTGGGCTTGTCGCCAGACGAGATTGACGACGTCCGCGAGTTCATCCGGGTTCAGCTCAGCCCCTTCCCGCTCCAATCACAAGCGGCGCGTTCCTGGCGGACGCCGACCCGTGCCGCCTATGTGGCGCCGGACGTGATCATCGTCATCAAGGACGAGGAGCTAACGGTCGAGGTCGTCGATACGAAGCAGTTCTATCTCCGGATCAGCCCGATCTACAGCCAATTGGCCGGCGACCTCGGCCGCCGCCGGACCGCCGCCGAACCGCCGGCGGCAAGCAACGGCACCGGACCCGCGGTGAACGGAACGATCCCCTTGGCGGTCACGTCGACCGAGGATCGCGGCCATGTCCGTCAGTATTCATCGCGGGCAAAGCTGTTCATCTCCAATATCCAGCAACGCCGCGAGACCCTGCTCAAGATCAGCCGCTGCATCTGCACGATGCAAGAGAGCTTCCTCCGCGGCGGCGTGCGCGAGCTGCGGCCCCTCACCCGCGCCATCGTGGCGCAGCATGTGGGCGTCCATGAATCGACGGTAAGCCGGGCCACGGCCAACAAGTACGTGATGCTGCCGACCCGGAAAGTGATCCCCTTCAGCGACTTCTTCACCCCCTCCCTCAGCATTAAGGACGTCATCAAGGAGTTGATCGAGCGGGAAGCCAAGAAAGGCGGGCCGCTGACCGACCGCCGCATCGGTGAGCTGCTCCACAACCACGGCATTCGGATCGCCCGCCGCACCGTCGCCAAGTACCGGGCCGAGCTGGGCATCCTGCCGTCGACCATGCGATGAGCGCATCCTCGCGTATATTCGGTCGGCGCGCGGGCGGTCCGCGCTGTCAGCGGGCGAACTGGCCCATGCTATACTCGTGGGCCGTGACAATGATGAATGTTGGTTTGGCAGGCGTGCTGCCGTCCCAACAGGTGGTTTCCGGACGAATATGACCGACCCCGGACTGAGCAGCCGGCTCCGGCAGCGTTCGCGCCGCGCCGGCCTGATGGTCGGTGTCTCGATGGCACTCTCCATTCTGATCTGCGTGGGCGTTTTCGCCGCCATCTATGCCGGCCTCACACCCTGGCTGAGCGACATCGTCCCGATCGCCCCGGCCGCCTCGACCCAAGTTGCCAACACCGGCGGCGGCAATCAGCCAGCCAACAACCCGACCGGCGGTAACGCCCAACCGGCGATCGCGGCGGCGCCCAACCCTGAGCCAACCCCGACGCCGGAACCAGAAGCGGCGCCCGAGCCCGAACCAACGGCGGCGCAAGATGTGGACGCATTTGCGCCGACGCATCAGATTGACAATCCGAACGGCGAAAGCATAAACCTGCGACCCGAGCCATCCACCAACAACGAAGCAATCCGGGCACTGTCAATCGGCACGCCGCTTCAGTACCTGGAAGAGGAATCGCCGTCGCCTGATGGCTTGTGGATGCTCTTCGCGACCGCTGAAGGCGAGGAAGGCTGGGTGCGCGAAATCGACACAGAGGCGTTTGACCCCGAAGCCTAATTCTATCAACGATAATGTACAATCGAACTATTCCGAAGAATCCTTTCGATGATCTCAATTGCCACGCGCACGATCATTAACTGGTCTATGATAGAATGTCGTAGTCACCGCACCGTTCGGGGGACTGAACGGGAGAAGACAATGATAACGCGCTTTGATGAATTTACGAAGGACCATGTAACTCGCCGCAAAGCCGTGGGAGGGGGCATTGCATCGGTAGTGGCATTGCTTACGACTGCGGTAGGCACTGCTAAGGCGGACTCTTGTAACATAGGCCGCAGAAACTCCTGTACTCCACCATGTGACTGTCGGTACAGACCGGACACATGCTCCACAAGCAATTTCTGCTACTTTGGTCGCGAATATCGATATGCGCGTCGAGAAGGAAGGTACAACGTCTATCGCATGTTCTGCGGCGGTCAGAATGTGGGAAACCATTATGTTCTATGTCGTAGCTAACGGCAACTTACTGAATATCGTAACGTAGACAGAGCAGGTTGATGCAACGAATCACGATCATCGGGATGGGGCTCATCGGCGGCTCGATCGGGCTCGGACTCCGGCGTTGGGCGGCAGCCAACAAGACCGGGAATCAGCCTGCCCTTGAGGTCACCGGCTTTGATACCGACCTCGAGCAACAGCAGTACGCCCAGAAGCTGAAAGCAATTGACCGCGGCGCGTGGGACTTATCCAAGGCGGTGCAAGACGCGGACATCGTGGTGATCGCGACCCCGGTGGCGGCGATGAAGGAGACGTTCGAGACGATCGCGCCCAATCTCAAGCAGGGCGCCACCGTCACCGACGTCGGCTCGACCAAGGCCGAGGTCCTGCAATGGGCCGACGCCATCTTCCCGGCGGGAGTCGACTTCGTCGGTGGGCACCCGATGGCGGGAAAGACACAGAGCATCGAAGGCGCCGACGCCGATCTCTTCACCGGCGCAACCTGGTGCGTCGCCCCCTCGGTCCGGGCCAGCGACGAGGCCGTCCGCAACGTCCTCGGCATGATCGCGGCGCTCAACGCCGAATCCTTCTTCGTTGATCCGGTTGAGCACGATGGGTTCGTGGCGGGCGTCAGCCACCTCCCCTTCGTCGTCTCCAGCGCCTTGATGAACACCGTCAGCAAGAACTCGTCCTGGCGCGATATGAAGACGCTCACCGCCAGCGGCTTTCGTGATGTCAGCCGGTTGGCAGCCGGCAGTCCCGCCATGCACCGGGACATTCTGCTTACCAACCGCGAGGCGGTGCTACGCTGGCTGAACGAATACATTGCCACGCTGATCGATGTGCGGGACACCTTGACCGCCGATAGCGACAAGGCGGCTCCGGCCCTGACCGAGTTCTTCACCCAGGCCCGTGACGCGCGGGCGGAATGGTCGACCCAAACGACCCGCGAAGGCGAGTTGCTGCAAGGGACAGGCGGCGAGCTGACCTCGGAGAGCATGGGCCAGCAGATGGGCCGGATGCTGCTCGGCGGCTTAGCCCGCCGGAAGCCCGCCAGCAGGAACCCGCGACCGGATCGCGACGACCGCGACTAACCGGCGCGGCTCAGGGGACGATGGACCAGTCGGTGGGAAGCTCGTACCAGTAGTAGGCGCGCACCGGCCGGCCGTCCCGGCGCAAGCGGCCCCGGTCTTTGCGCCGCAGGCTCGCGTAACTGTTATGAATCTGGATGATCCGCTTCGCCACGAGGTTGTACACGACCAAACCGGTCGGCTCCGGCTCCAGGCTTTGGCGCCGGGTCACCTCATCGACCACGCGAAAGGCGAGGGTTGCCCCGTCGTCGAGTCGTGGCGCGGCGTCCAGGCTCGCCATCGCGGTCGTTACCCAGCGCGGGTCATACCCTTCCGCCAGCCCGAGCAGGGCGCGGTGGTTCGCGGGTGTCTTCGCGCAGGCCGCGGCAAGCATCTTCATCATGTGAGCGGGACCAACCAAGCTAATGGTCCCCTCATCGTCGATCACGTTAAATCGCATCGTGGACACGTCGACGTCCTTTGACCAATGCTGGCGCTGGTAGTGGTCGCGACGAGGCAAGCGAATGCTACCGATCATCACGGCCCAATCTCATACTGTAGCATTCAGCGAGACCGCTACGGTACCATACGCTGGCGGTCTTTTAGCTCGACAGCCCGGCATGTGCCGGCTCCAGTCCGGTTTTCTGAGCCGTCGATTCAAGGTAGTATCCCCTCATGACTGACCCGAACGGCGAGCCGCAGCAAACCCCGGCCCAGCCCAGCCGGCTCGAGGCCGAGATCGCCGAAATCCTGGAGCGCACGGAACAACCTGCCTCCTTCACCGAGCATGTGCGCCGCAAGGCGCAGGTGCGGGCGCCGCGGCGCCCGGTCAGCCCGCCCTCCATGCCAAGCCTGCATGGCCTGGGACCGGGCTCCTTTCTGATCGGCGCTTTGCTCTTTGCCGCCCTCGGCGCGGCGATTCATGGTCCGTCGCCGCTGCTGGCGACCCTCTTCGCCATCGTGAGCTTCGTCTCCTTCGCGATGATTTGGGTCCGTCGCGCGCCACCCGGCATCAATACCACGAAGACCTGGCGCGGCCGTGATCTCGATCTCGGGCCGAACCCGCCGCCCTGGGTCAAATCGCTACGCGATCGCTTTCGGGGTCCGCCCCGGTTCTAGCGGTCGAGCGTTTGCGGCTTGCCGGTCGGGCTCATCCCACCGAACGCATCGCGGGGCCGCTGTATACTGTCGCCTGCTGTCAAGCGGCCGCGCCAGGCGCGGGGCTACGGTCGTCTCCATGGCCCGCCACAATGTCCCGGAGCAGTCGATGCCGATCGTCGTCGCCGATATCGTGGACGCCTATATCTTCCGCAAAAACCACGCCCGGGTTCAGTTTCTCCTCCTGCTTCGCCGCGCCGATACCTCGCTGGGCAACACCTGGCAGG
>JACCYK010000515.1 GCA_013696525.1 Chloroflexia bacterium | reverse complement strand
TCTCGCCAGCTCGGCGCCACGGGGCAGGACACGAACGGGCACTCGTCAGAACCGAATCTCGTCTATCACGCGGCGCGGTAGCGCACCCACGCGACTCGGCAAGGCGCGGCGGCCACGATCGCGGCGGCGCCAGACGACACGAGGAGGACACGATGGTCAACGCGGGCTCGACACGGTTCTTCGGCAATGAGCGGGCGGCACAAAGGATCACCCGGCGCGATCTGGCCAAGCGGGCCGGCGTCCTGGGCCTGGCACTGCCGGCGCTGGCCACGCTCGACCACGCGACGGCGACCGCGGTACTGGCCCAGGAGGATATCCTGGCCCAAGTCGCCGAGACCGGGATGTTGGTGGCGCTCGAGCCGGAAGCCAAACGGGGCGGCATCCTGCGGACCGCGTTCGGCATCACCACCACCAGCTACGACATCTACCAGGGCGGCAACATCGCCGTCCTGACCCATATGTACGACGGCCTGATCCGGTTCAATCCGCTCGATGGCTTGCAGTCCATCATCCCCAGCCTGGCCACGAGCTGGGAGATCTCGGACGACGGGCTCACCTACACCTTCGCCTTGCGGGAGGGCGTCACCTTCCATGACGGGGAGCCCTTCACGGCTGACGACGTGGTCGCCACCTTCAGCCGCGCCATCGCCCCGCCCGAGGGCATCATCAGCGTCATGCAGTCGTTCTACCGCTCGGTCGAAAGCGTCGAGGCGGTGGATGCGGCGACGGTTCAATTCAATCTCAGCGAGCCGCAGGCCGACCTGCTGACGGTGCTGGCCGCTCCCTTCAGCGTCGTCTATTCGAAGGCCGCCCTGGACGCCAACGACCAGGACCTGCGCGGCGTGATCGGGCCGGGGACCGGGCCGTTCGTGTATGAGGACTACAACGAGGCCGAGCGGTGGGTGTTCAGCCGCAATCCCGATTATTGGAACCCGGAGCTGCCCTACCTCGATGGTTTGGAGCTGTTGCATGTCGCCGCCTGGTCCGACCGCGGCACCGCGGTCCTGACCGATCAAGCCGGTTTTTCCTGGAACGTCTCGGTCGAAACCTTCGCCGAAGGGGAGCAACGGGACAACATCGGCGCCAAGCAGGTACCAAGCATCGGCGTTTACACCGTCTATTTCAACACCGCACGGGAGCCGTTCAACGATCCCCGGGTGCGGCGGGCGATGCACCTGGCGCTCAACCGGCAGGCGCTGATCGCGGCCTTCCGCACGCAGGAGTCCATTGCCCTGACCCGTTGGGTGTCGCACGCCAGCGAGTTCGCCCTCCCATCGGAGGAAGTCGCGCTCTTGCCCGGCTACCGGCCGGAGAAGGACGAGGACATCGCTGCCGCGCAAGCCCTGATGGCTGAGGCCGGGTTCGCCGACGGCATCAGCGGGGTGGAATTACTGGCGGCGTCGGTGGCGCCGCACGCCGAGATCTTGGCCCCCGCGATCCAGGACCTGCTACGGACCTCGCTCAACATCGACGCCCAGATCCGAGTCACCGAACGTGCCCTCCTCTTCGAGGAGGAGAGTAGCGGCAACTTCGATCTGGTGCTCGACACGCCGACGATCTCGGTCTCCGATTTCTCGGCCATCGGAAACCTCTATTTCCGGACTGACGCCTCGCAGAACTTCGGCGGCTACTCCAACCCGGAGTTCGACGAGCTGCTGCATGCGGCAGACCTCGAGCTGGACCCGGCCCGCCGCACTGAGATCTTCCGGCAGATCGAAGACGTCCTGGATGCGGACCCGCCGTGGCTCCTCATGGGCTGGACCTTCCACCTGCCGATGTGGCAGTCCTATTTCAAGGGGCACAACATGGAGGCTCGAACCCAGTCGGTCTGGGGCCGGCTCGATACCGGTTGGCTTGATCTGTAGGTGCTCGACCCCCAATCCCGCGGTTTGGGAGTCGAGCGCGGTCAGGAGACCGCGCGATGTCCCGGTATATTCTGCGGCGCTTAGCGATCGCGGTGCCGACGATCTTTGGCATCACGGTGCTGATCTTCATCGCGATGCGGGTGCTGCCGGGCGATCCGCTGGCGATGATCGGCTCCCAGGGGCAATCGACCCGGGTGCTCACGGAGGAGGAGCTGGCCTCGGCCCGGACCAGTTTGGGCCTGGACCGGCCGCTATATGTCCAGTACCTGAGCTGGTTAGGGGATATTGCCCGTGGCGACCTCGGCTATTCGTTCTGGACCAGCGAGCCGCTGAGCGACCAGGTGCTGCGGCGGGGACCGATTTCGGCCCAGATCGCGATCTTCGCCGTCATCATCTCCTGGGTCATCGGGGTGCCGGTCGGCCTGCTCAGCGCGGTGCGCCGGAACTCCTGGCTCGACAATGTCTCCCGGCTGGTGGTCACCACGACGATGGCGGTGCCCAGCTTCTGGCTGGGCCTGGTCATGGTTTTGCTTTCGGTCCGGCTCTTCTATTGGCGGCCGCCGCTGACGATCACCCAACTCTGGGAGGAGCCGTTGGTTAACCTGCAGATCGTGCTGGGGCCGGCGATCGCGCTGGGGATCGGCTTGGCCGCGGTCATCATGCGGATGACCCGTTCGACCGCGCTCGAAGTGCTAGGCGAAGACTATGTGCGGACGGCGCGGGCGAAAGGGCTGGGAGCGCGGGCGTTGGTGGCGCACCATGTCTTTCGCAACTCGTTGTTGCCGGTGATCACCACCTCCGGGGTGGCGATCGGCGGTCTTCTCGGCGGCACCGTGGCGACCGAGACCGCGTTTGGGGTGCCGGGCCTGGGCACCCTATTGGTGGAAGCGATGACCACCCGGGATTGGATGATGATCCAGAACTTGGTGCTGCTCTACGCCCTGATCTTCGTCGTCGTCAATCTGCTCATCGACCTGAGCTACGCCTGGATCGATCCCCGGATTCGATTCACCTAGCGTCACACCAACGGGATACCGGCAAAGGATGTCCACGATGGCCCACGCCCGCACCATCGCTTCGCTGGATGGGCGCCTCGAAATGGAACCGCGCGCGAGCAACGCCGGGGTGGCGGCCATCCGCCGGTTCTGGCGATCGGCGCCGCTCGGCGTGGGATCGGCGGTCTTCCTCGTCTTCATGGGACTGATCGCGATCCTCGCGCCATGGTTGGCGCCCTACTCACCGCTGGAAACCGATTATCTGGCGACTCAGGCACCGCCGACGGCGGCGCACCTGCTCGGTACCGACCACCTGGGCCGCGACGTGCTGAGCCGGATCATGTACGGCACGCGGGTGACGCTGACGGTCAGCCTCGCCTCGGTCGGGCTGGGGGCGGCGCTGGGCATGATCTGGGGCATCGCCAGCGGCTACACCGGGCACCGCTTCGACATGGTCAGCCAGCGCCTGGTGGAAGTGCTGATGTCGTTTCCGACCCTGATCCTGGCCATGCTCCTGCTCGTCAGCCTGGGGGCGGGGCTGTTGACGGTCGTCATCGCGATCGGCATCTCGCAGGTGCCGCTGGCGACGCGGATCACCCGCTCGGTGGTGCTGGCCACCAAGGAGATGTCCTATGTGGAGGCGGCCCGCTGCGTGGGGGCCAGCCCGAGCCGGATCATGACTCGCCACATTGCCGTGCAGTGCGTGGCGCCGCTGCTCGTGATCGCCACCGTGAACCTAGGGGCCGCCATCTTCGCCGAAGCCTCGCTCAGCTTTCTCGGGGTGGGGGTGCCGCCGCCGACGCCAAGCTGGGGCAACATGCTCGGCGGGGTACTGGCTCAATCGTTCGATCCGCCGTGGTGGCTGGTGATCTTTCCAGGGCTGGCGATCGCGACCACGATCATGGCGGCGAATCTCTTCGGCGACGGCCTACGCGATTTCTTGGATCCAAAGACGGGGCAGTTGGGGCGCCGGTAGCAGGGGAGTGTAGCGAGTGTCGAGGCTAAAGATTGGGCTGATCGGGGGCGGTGCCATCGCCCAGATCCAGTATCTGCCGATCCTCACCGCGCGGCAGCACGAGTTTGAGATCGGCGGCATCGCCGACCTCTCCCAAGATTTACTGGATGCGCTGGGAGAGCGGTACCGGATCCCGGCCGGCCGGTTGTTTCGCGATTATCGTGAGCTGCTGCGGAGCGATGTTGCGGCGGTGGTCGTCTGCTCGTCCGGCTCGCACGCGGCGCCCAGTATCGCCGCCGCCGGGGCGGGCAAGCACGTCCTGGTCGAGAAGCCGATGTGTACCACCGTTGCGGAAGCGGAGGCGATGGTGGCCGCCGCCGCCACGGCCGGCACGATCCTGATGGTGGCCTACATGAAACGGTACGACCCGGCCTACCGCTACGCCAAGGCGCGGATCGACGAGATGACCGATGTCCGCTTCATCCAGGTGAACCACCTCCATCCCGACAACTCGCTCCATGTCGCCGAGTTCAACGTGATGCGCTTCACCGATCTCCCGGCGGATTCGTTCGCCAGTGCCGCCGGCGGTCATGCCCGGCAGGTGGCGGAGACGCTGGGCTTTGCCAGTCCGGACGAGCTACCGGCGGCAATGTTGCGTGCTTATACGACCGTGCTCGGCAGCATGATCCATGACATCGGCAATTTGCATGGCGTGTTCGGGCCGCCGACCCGTGTTCTCGGTACCGAGATTTGGGCGGAAGGGAGTGGGATCAGCACGACGTTGGAGTATGCGGCGGGACAACGCGCCGTTTGCACCTGGATCGATCTGCCCGAGCTGTGGGAGTTCAAGGAGACGCTGGAGGTTTATGGCTCACGGCAGCGCGTCATCGCCGCCTTCCCCACCGGCTTCTCGATCGGGCACCCCTCGACCGTGACGCTGCACGGGATGGAAGCAGACCGGACCCCGTGGCGGAAGGAGCTGAGTTGGCGGGAGAACGCCTTCGAGCGGGAATTGGAGCATTTCCGCGATTGCGTGCTGAACGGCCAGCGGCCGGAGACGCCCGGCAGCGACGGCGTGCGCGACATCGCCCTCGTGGGCGACATCATCCGGGCCTATCTGGAACGATAGCTGAGCGAAAGGACTCGAATCGTGCCGTTCGATGTGTATGACTATCGTACCGATGTCCGGAACGTGGTGATCACGCCGGATATCCGCTCGCGGTTCCTGCGGATGGAGCCGGGGGAAGTCGGCCCACGTCACTCCCATGACCTCGGCCAAGAGGTGTTCCTCGTGCTCGCGGGGCAATGCGAGTTCGAGATCGAGGGCGAATTCGCGGTGCTGGGACCGGGCCAGATGTGCTTTGCCGCCGCCAACCAGATGCACCAGGTCCGCACCATCGGCGACAAGCCGATGACGATGTACCTCTCGGTGACGCCCCACATTGAGCCGACCCATACCTTCTGGAACGACGCCGGCGAGCAGCTGCCGCCCCGATACGGGGGCTCGACCGCGAACGAGCGCGCGACCCGATCCGAGCCAGGGCCTGGCACCGCCGAGCTACTGGCACGTCAGGTCGCGGCGGCAAAGGCGGCCGCGGCCACGGCGACGGCGAACGCCGCCACCCAGGAGTCGCTGTCCGTGGAGCTGGCACGGGCATTGTCGGCGGGCGACGCCACGGCGGCGAAGGCGACGGTCGACGCCATGTGGCGCACGATGCGCACCGCCTACGAAGCGATACAGGAATTGGCCGCCGCCTGGAACGAAGTCGCCGCCACCGTGGCGGAACCAGACCGGCCAGCCGGTTGACGCGCAATGCCGCGGAATCGTGGTCATCATCCCCGGCGGTTCCAGATCGCCGGGGATGAGCGGCAGGGCGTGACGTCTGGTTAGTCGAGAACGGGAACGGTCAGCACGCGATTCCCCATGAAGTCAGGAATCAGGAGCAAGTCACGGCTGGAATCGTATCCGAGGTCCGCCGGCGAGGCGATGCCGTCCGCCACGGTGATCTGCTCACCGTCGGGAGTGATCCGGACAACCGCCATCGCACCCCAGCTTGAGACCAGCAGGGAACCATCGTCCAGGGCGATGATGCCGTCCAAGAGACCGCCCGCCACCTGGGCCACCTCAACCAGCTCGCCATCCGGTTGAATGAGAAAGACATCGCCGGATTCGGCGAAGCTGACGACGTAGATGTCGCCATCGGTGTTGACCTCGACCCCATTTGGCGTGGTGATGTCAGGCGCCTGGACCAGACTGGTGACCGTGCCGTCGGGCTCGATCCGGTAGACCGCGTCGGTGCCGCTCGGCCCCATCTCACCCGCGTCGTCGAGTTGAACTCCCATATCGGTCACGTAGAGCGATCCGTCCGGTCCGGCGGCCAGATCGTTCAAAAAGGTGGCTCCTGGAATCTCGAACGTTCCGATTGGCGCGCCGCTGGCGCGGTCGAAGACCCGAATCACGTCGATGTCGGTCACGTAGAGATTATCGTCAACGACGGCCATGCCTTTCGGCGCATTCAGCTCCACATCGGCGGTGGCGCCATCGATCCAGCGCTCGGCCAGCACCTCGCCGTCTGGGCTGAGCTGCATGATGAAGCCGTTGTCATCGGTCTCGAATGGATTGCCGTTGATATTTGAGATCAGGTAGACATCGTCAACTTGATCGTAGAGCACCGACTCTGGGGTCTGGAGCCCGATGTCCGCGAAGACGGCGCCGCCGGCGACCGGGGACGGGGCCGGCGACGACTCTGGTGTTTGGGCCGCGACCGGCGCCACGCCCACGATCAAGAGGACGGTCAAGGCCGAAGCGATCAGGAAAGGTTTCATCCGCACGGTTCTGTTCCTCCGCTGCTGATGGAAAGGGACGTGGCGCTGACGCTTTGCGTATCCGGCATCGCGTTCGGTGCCCGATCTGACCGGTCCGGCTGAACGTGTTCGCACCATCCGGATTGGCGATCATCAATGCCGGTGGTCTCGTTGCAATGTTTGCGCCACCGACTTGGCCACTGGAGGATCCGGCTCAAGCACGGCGCCGTCGAGCGGGCGGCAGGTTACGGCCGGCGGGCGATGTAGAGCGGCGTCAACATCGGCCGCTCGACCACACCGGCGAAGGAGTCATTGACGATGCGACCAAGCTCGGTCAAGACCTGCTGGCGGTCGGCAAGAGGAAGCGTGCCGATATGCGGGAAGGTAGCGTAGAGGGCTTGCGTTTGGCCGGCATCGAAGCCGTGGGACCAGCGGGTGAGGTCGAACGTGGCCTCCACGAAACCGGCCGCTTCGAGCTCGGAGAGGCGGGCCGCTACGTCGAGCGGAAACGTCGGCTGCCGGGCCGGGGCTCGTGGTTGATCCGGTTCAATCGCGCGCATCAGATCAAGCGTCGCCTCGTGAAACGCGTCGCCCAGCGGATCGCCAAAGACGTTCCACCACATCGCCCACGTTCCGCCTGGACGGAGAAGCCGCGCGACCTTCGCCAGGGTGGGGGTGGGGTCGAGCCAGTGATAGGCGGTGGCGGCCACGCCAAGATCAAACGATGCCGCCGGGAGATCCGCCTCGGCAAAGGTCGCGACCTGGATGTGCATCCGCTCCGCCGCCGCCGGGGTCTGCGCCGCGAGAAAGCTGGCCAGCCGCGGGTTTGGCTCGATCGCGACGAGCAAGCCCAGGCCGCGGGCGAAGAGCTGACGGGTGGCAATCCCGGTGCCGGGGCCAATCTCGAAGGCGCGTGTTCGCGGGCCGATCGGGCATCGCGCCTGGAGCAAGTCATAGACCTGAACTGGATAATCAGGACGCGCTCGATCGTAGCCCGGAGGGTCGATGCCAAATACCCGAGTACCGTCAACCGCTGGAGCCGGGGTCATGGCACTCTGCTCATCATCGCCCCTGGCGGCGCATTTGCCGGTAGCGGAAGGCGAAGCGTATGCTCCGGCCGTTACTCGGTGACGAGGACGGGGGTGCCGAGCGGGGCCCAGGTGTAGAGGAACTCGGCGACCTCGAGCGGCAGGTTGACGCAGCCGTGGCTCATCTGGTTGCCGAAGTTGTCGTGCCAGTAGGCGCCGTGCAGCGCCTCGGCGTCGAGGCTGAAGTAGAGGACGTTCGGCACGTCCTCGACCCCGTAGGGGATCGAGCCGCGGGGCGGACCGCCCTTTTCCCCGGCCACCCAGACAACCTCGCCTTTTTCGTTGACGGCGCCGCGCATGTCCTCGAGCGGCTTCTTAATCCGGACCCGGAAGTTGCCGGTGCTGGTCTCGTTCGGCGCCAGGCCGGTGCTGACCAGGCTGGTCAGCACCAGCTCGTCCCCCTGGTAGACCCAGATTTGCTGCTGGGAGAGGCTGATCTCGATCCGCTTGGCGCCATCGGCCGGGATGCCCGCCGCGGGCGGCGCGGCGCCATTCCAGAACAGGGCTTCGTCATAGACCGGCACCCCGTTCGCCGCCAGGGGCGAGGTGTCGATACCGAGGGTGGCGGCCATCTCGGTGGGCAGCGGGGCCAGCCCGACCTCGCCATGCACGAACATTAGGAGCCCGCCCTCGAACCATTGCACCAGCTCGCCACGCTCACGGATCGGCTGGCTGATCGGGTTCCCCAGGTAGAACGCGCCTTCGTGGCGGGCGTACCACTCCTGGAACTCGTCGCCCACGGCCGGCCCCGCCAGGTCGGGCGAAACCCAGGCGGCGGCGCGGCGATCGCCGCCGCCGCCGGCCCGCTTGCCATCGGCCCGGAAGGTGCCGACTTCCTCGTCGAGGGCGGCTGGCCCGATCGGCATCAAGCGGAAGAAGGGGTCCTCGGTCCAGGTCTGCTCCAGATGGAACTGGAGGATGCCGCGCTCGAACGCCTGGCTGTAGAGACCGTTGGCGGCGGCGAAGGGCTCCGAGATCGGGTTGCCGTAGACCGCGGCGCCCCCCGTGGCCCGCCAGTAATCGACGAAGAGGCCGGAAATGGTGTGCCCGGTCTCGGGAATGAAGAATTGATAGGTCGATTGGCCCAGGTCGGACGGCGGCAGCGGCACCGACGCCAGCGCCTCGGCCGCCGTCTCCGGGTTGCTGGCGGCGACGGGTGCCGGCGTCATCCCGGCAGTCAGCAAAGCGAACGCCATAAGCGCGGCACCGGTCAGGCGGCGTGCCCGCGCGCGGCGTCGCGGCCATGCTCGATCATTCCTCAAGCAGGTCATATCCGTTTCCCCTACCCCATCGTCGCGTTGCGCCCACTCACCCTGCTCCGTCAATGCACCCTCCGAGGATAGCATGGCCGCGGCGGCTTCGATCACTGCTTCCACGGTCAGGATGCACAAATGCTGCCAACGGCCGCGAAGTGTAGGAAACGCTACAATCGCCGTCCGCCGAGACGAGCCGGACCGCCCAGGGATGGTTGGAAGAATTCCGGGCTAGAGGAGGCCGCGAGCGTAGAGATAGGCGAGCACCGTCAACGCCAGGACGACACCGCCGGCGATGGCGGCCAGTGCCCGGTGGTCCCTCGATCTCGGCCTCGGGTCTGGTCCTGGCGCCAGTGCAAGCGGCCGTGGGCTTGCCGCCACTGGAGACACTGCTGGGCCAGCAGCGAGATTCGCCGTTTGGCCGGAACGAGGCGACGCCGGGAGCGAGATGAGCGGCGCGGCCGGCACCTCCGTGGCGGCGGGGATGGCGGGGGCATCGACCGCGTGCCGGCGCGCGGGCGCGCCATCCGGCGCCAGGTGCCGCAGCCAGGGCGGCAAGTCATCTTCCGTGATAAAGCCCATCGGATCGGTGGGCGAAGCGGGCGGGGCCGCGGCTACGCCCGGATCGCCCTCCCGCAGCCACTCGGGCATGGCGCGGGCCAGACCGCCGGCCGGGATGGGCGGCAGCGGCGCGTTCTCCTGGTCCGAGGCTGGTCGCCGGTGGTTCGGCGGCTGATGGTCCATGACGCTGGCTGTCTCTACTCACGTCCCCAAGCTACGACAATGCCTCCGTCCGTATGCACGCTTACGTGGAGTCTGGGGTGCCTATCCACTCCAGGACCGGAGCCGGACTCAAGTTCGTTGCCTCTGATGAAGGTTGGAGCCAAAGCAACGTGCTACTGAGGTAGCCGATGACGATGACGAAAACGACAGCTCCCAGGCATCCCACAAACGCTCTATGTCCGCTACTCCAGCGCTTCCGCCGGGCAACGAACACTACCCATCCAACCAGGATGGCAAGAACCAGCACGGTAGCCGCAATGATCGCGAAGCCTATGCCGGTTCCGGCCGTGTTATCCATGCGTCACCTCCCGAACCGGGACTCAGTTGACCTCAGACCAGCTCCAGTAGTTCCCCTGGTCGTCGACCTGTTGGGAGGCCCTGAAGGTTGCTTGTGTATTGATGCCAGGGATCCGAGACACCCCGGGGATCTCGCTGTGGAAGATCGCCGTTGTTTCGACCTTGACCGTATTGTATCCCTTCCCCGAACGCGACCGTACTCGGGTCTCCCGAGTACTGATCGAAGTAGAAGAAGGGACCGTAGACCTCGGGCCATGCTGAACTCCAGTGATCAGCAATGCCTCCTCCTTCGTGATAACAGTAGCTCAACTGCTGGACGAGAGAGCATGCGTGGAAGCCGAGCCGGTGGTATCCTTCCACTTCAACCAGCAGGCTGTCTTTACACATCGCTCGCGCGGCACTCATTCCGTCCACGAACTCGGCGAGCTCGGCGGGGCGGACGGCCGCGATCCGATCGGGGCCGAGACCTGACCTTCCACTTGTTGATCTCAAGCCCTCGCATGATGTCTTTCTGGACATCCTTGTCAGGCCGTCGAAAATATCTGGCTACCTTGTGTCGACTGAGTCTGACCATGCGTTTCACATGACGCCTGGCCTCTCTGATCCGACGATCGGCTGCCGCTTCGGCCTCCTGCTCAAGGGCAAGTGGCGCCGCGATGGCGCTCACTATCGAACCCAAGAGCAACTCACGACGGTTGTTGACGATCCACAACCGCTTGCCGTGGTCGTACTTCGCGTTCATTTTCCATCTCCACTTGAAGCACGGTTAGTGTCCGCGTGGCATCTCGCTTCTCGGTTAACAGGCGAGCAGACTCAGCGCTTCGAGACAAACAGGAGGTCACCGGCCATCAGGCCGCTCCTTTCGCGTCACGACGACGGGTCGGGTTCCGACATTGGCGGCAAGGCTGCTGGGTTCGAGTTCGCCATGGCGAGATTTTTCCTAGCGCTATATTTCCGTCACTGAAACACGTTGTCAATTACTCAGCAGGCTGTTGAACCGCTAAAAGTTGTGAATTATGTCGCCAGATGGAGCGTCTGAAACAAATCAGGGCTGAGCGTGAGCTTGACGACCGCGGCTGGGGTGGGCTGCTCGCGATCTTCGGGAGCAAACGGGCGCGATCGTGCGATTTGGTCAAAGCGGCTCGGCGCGGGCTGAACCGAGGCACCGCACCAGCGTTTGGTTCTTTTGCCGGTCTGGGGGAGCGGGCGGGCCCGATTGCTCACCCCCGGTCAGGGCAGGAGGTCGGCCGTATCAAGCCAGACGGTGACCGGGCCGTCGTTGACCAGGGAGACGGCCATGTTGGCACCGAAGCGGCCGGTGGCGACCGGCAGGCCGAGGGCGCGCAGGGCGGCGG
>JACCYK010000507.1 GCA_013696525.1 Chloroflexia bacterium | reverse complement strand
CGGGAGGCGATGACCGAGATCGCGATCGACCTGGAAGAGGGGGCGGACCTGATCATCGTCAAGCCGGCGCTGGCCTATCTCGACGTCATTCGCCAGGCCCGGGACGAGTTCAGCATGCCGCTGCTTGCCTACAATGTCTCCGGCGAATACGCGATGATCAAGGCGGCGGGGCGGCTGGGCTGGATCGATGAGCGGTGGGTGACGCTGGAAACGTTGACCGCGATCAAGCGGGCCGGGGCCGGGCGGATCATTACCTACCATGCGAAAGAGGCCGCTCGGTGGTTGGATGAGGAATTGGCTGATGTTCGGCGTCCGGTGGTGGCGAGCGCGGGGTGGCGGGGCTAATACACAATTCATGAGTGCCGTGCAAGCATCGAAATGATGCGCCGGCGAGGCGCTGGAATAAATTCCGCGCTGAGCACCGAAAAGTCCTTTCAGAACTGAGAGCGCGGTCTGGCCCGCGGATAGGAATGGCGGAGGAATGTCGATGGGACTTCAGGGTCAGAACGGCGCCCGCACGCGAGCGGGGTGGCGCCAATATGTCAAATTCACCTTCTTCAAGGTGGCGGCGGAGTGGCGGCGGCTGGAGGCGGGGGAACGGGAGCGGCAGACGGAGGAGTTTCGGGATCTGGTTCACGATTGGCAGGAACGAAACTTGGTTCGGACCTACTCGACGGTCGGTACCAGGGGTGACGTCGATTTCATGGTCTGGCAGGTCAGCCACGACTTGGCGGACATCCAGCGGATGGCGAGCGAGGTGCTGGGGACGGCGCTGGCGGGCTGGCTGACGACGCCCTACTCGTACCTCTCGATGACCAAGCATTCCACCTACGTGGAGAAATACGCGGGACCGAACGAGGATCGGTTCACGCGCCTGACCCTGGCCCCGGGCGACCACAAGTACCTCTTCGTCTACCCGCTGACGAAGATGCGGGAGTGGTACGCGCTGCCGCCGGCGGAGCGGCAGCAGATCATGAATCAGCACATCGCGGTCGGCGCCACCTATTCGTCGGTCAAGATCAACACCACCTACTCGTTCGGCCTGGACGATCCCGAGTTCGTCCTTGCCTTCGAGACCGACGAGCCGGGCGATTTCCTCGACCTGGTGCAAGAGCTGCGAAGCTCGGCCTCCAGCGCCTATACGCTGACCGACATCCCAATCTTCACCTGCATTAGCGCCACGGCCGAGGAGATGCTGCGGGCATTGGCCGCGAGCCGGTCGGCGGTTGGGGTCTAGCGCGTACAATGGCGACGATCGTGGCGGCGGGCGCTGGAATAAATTCCGCGCTGAGCACCGGGAGAAGTCCTTTCAGGACTGAGTACGAACGTTCCTCCGAATCATAGGTGCAAATGGCCAAATATCCTCCGAATAGTGATATTGAACGCGGCATCCATAGTCCTGAAAGGACCTTTCGGTGCTCAGCGCCGGGTGCCCTTTGGGCGTTATTCCAGCGCCCGCGGACGCGCCCCGCCGATGCCCGCGCCATCTCCGTGATTTCCGGAGCTTTCCTCAATCGCTGGCAGCGCTCGTGACGGTGGCGACGATGACCGGCCGCGCCCGGCTGCTGGCGGCGGCGAACCTGGAATCGGTGGATACGACGCCGGTCTGGTTTATGCGGCAGGCGGGGCGGTGTCTGCCGGACTACCGGGCGCTGCGGGAACGCTACAGCTTCATGACGATGGCGACCACGCCGGGGCTGGCGGCGGCGACGACGCTGCTGCCGGTCGAGCGCTTCGGGGTCGATGGGGCGGTGCTGTTCGCCGACATCATGCTGCCCTTGACCGGGATGGGCGTCCCGTTCGAGATCCAGCCGGCGGTCGGGCCGGTGATTGCCAACCCGATCCGGACCGCGGCCGACGTGGCGCGGTTGCGCATCGTGGAGGCGGAAGAGGGGACGCCCTACGTCCTGGAGGCGCTTCGCCTGTTGAAACCGGCGCTTGGCGAGCGGGCGGCGCTGCTGGGGTTCTCCGGGGCGCCGTTCACGCTGGCATGCTACCTGATCGAGGGGCGGCCGTCACGCGAATTTCCCCGCGCCAAGGCGATGATGTACGGGAATCCCGTGCTCTGGCATTCGCTGATGGACACCCTGGCCGAGGTCGTCATCCGCTATCTGCGGGGGCAGATCGCGGCCGGGGCGGACGCGGTGCAGCTCTTTGACTCCTGGCTCGGTCTACTCGATCCGCCGTCGTACGAGGCGTTCGTGTTGCCCTACACCAAACGCATCTTCGCCGCCCTGCGGGGGATGGCGCCAACGATCCATTTCAGCACCGGCACCGTGGCGCTGACGGAGCTGATCGGGCGCAGCGGCTGTGACCTGGTCTCGGTCGATTGGCGGCTGCCGCTCGATGCTGCCTGGAAGCGGGTCGGCCACGACCGCGGCATCCAAGGTAACCTCGACCCGGCGCTGCTGCTGGCCCCGTGGGAGGCGGTAGAGGCTGGCGCCCGAGAGGTCCTGCGCCGGGCCGATGGCCGGCCGGGGCATATCTTCAACCTGGGGCATGGCATCCATCCCGAGACGGACGCCGATCAGTTGACGCGGCTGGCGGGGCTGGTGCATGAGGCCGGGAGCCGGCCGTTGCCATGAGCGCCGTCTCTGAGCTGCTAAGGGGGTCTTCTCGATTCGATTCGTGGGGGACAGACGCGCGGCGGACCAGGAAATACCTCACGGGCACATCTAGCCAAACGCGGGCCGGCGGCGCATACTGGGAGCGTTTCAGTAATGGGCCGTCATCTGGCGCGACGACACGTTTAGGCAGAAGGAGGAGGCTCGATGCCGCTCTATCTGACCCGGTTCAGCTACACGCCGGCAACGTGGGCGAAGCTCGTCCAGAACCCCGAGGACCGCCGAGCGGCGGCCAAGCAGTACATCGAGGCGGTCGGGGGAACGTCTCACGGGTTCTGGTATGCCTTTGGCGATCACGATGGCTACAACTTGTGGGAAGCACCGGACAACGTCTCAATGGCCGCCACGGCGATCGCCCTCAGCGGCGGCGGTGCTCTGAGCTCCGTGCAGACGACGGTCTTGTTGACGGTTGAGGAGACGCTCGCCGCCCTGAACAAGGCCTCGTCGATCACCTACCGGCCGCCGGGAGCGGACGGATAGCCGCCGGAGGCAGGGGCGCACGAAGCGCGCGGCGGGTTCGTGGGCTGAGCCGCCGTGGTCTCAGTGTTGGCACCGTGGCCCTGACGGGGCTGATTGGGCCCAGTGGCAGCGGACGGGTCTTGGGCGACAGGCGGCTGCCGCTCGATGTCGGTTGGGAGCGGTTGGGCCGGGAGCGCGGCATCCAGGGCACCCTGGACCCGGCATTGATGCATGTGCCACGGGAAGCGGTCACCGCTGGCGCCGGCGACGTGTTGCGGCGGACCGGCGGCCGGCCAGGGCACGCCTTCAACCTGTGACCCGAGATTCACACCCCGACACCGACGCCGGCCAATTGACCCGGCTGGCGGCGCTGGTGCATGAGGAAGGTTGGCGAAAGGCGGCATAGTGGGCCCAATGCTACGCTGCGCCAATGATTGAGCGTTGGAAGCAGTGGGCGCGACAGTTGAAGGGCCTCGTGTACGCGTTGGTCTACGCCTATCGCGATCCCCGCACGCCCTGGTACGCCCGCGTGCTCGCCGTCTGCGTCGTGGCCTATGCGTTGAGCCCAATCGACTTGATCCCGGATCCCATCCCCGTCCTCGGCTATCTCGACGACCTCTTGCTCATTCCGTTGGGGGTAGCACTGGTGGTGAAGCTGCTCCCCGCTGGCGTCTGGACTGATGCCCAGACACAGGCAACACGGGAACTCCGCGTGAGCGGGCCCATGGCCCGGATTGCGGCCGGCGTGATCGTCGTCCTCTGGCTTGGGCTCGCGCTCGTCGCGATCCTGCTTGTCCGGCGCATGTTCTAGCCCGCCAAGGAGATCAGTGAGCCGCCCACAACGATACGGCGTCAGTGTGGACGGCAACGATGTCAGCCCGGGCCGCGCATACCCCTGGTCTGGTTCAGCTCCAACAGCCGCGACAAGATCACCTCCTCCGGCACCGACTCCGGGTCGGGGTCGGGCCAGTCGTAGGCGACCCACACGGCGCGGTCGAGGGTGGCGTGGGCTTGGGTGAGCCAGGCGGGGCGGGCGTTGTAGAGGTTGGTGAGGGTGCGTTTCTTGAGCTCGGCGGGGGTGGCGCCCTCGGGGTCGAGCCAGGCGCGGCGCTTGTCGTCGAGGTCGCGGGCGGCGTTGGCGATGTCGTGCAGGCGGTCGTCTCGCCACGGTTCTTCGCCGGGCGGCCAAGGGAGGGGAAAGGTCTCGAAGCAGGTGGTGTTGTTGTACGTAGGATCGTTGCCGACTCCATGCCGCGACGCCATTCTCAACGACCAAATTTCATGAGCGCGAGAATGCATTACGCCAAAGAAATAATCGTCGGCTCTCGCAAAGACGTACAAGCGTGTATCTGGGAGCGTTTCGATGTCCAGCCATGCAAAAAGTCTGAACTTTGAAACTCTTGGGGTACAGATGTATCTGTACGATCCTTTCAGCGCCTTTCGCATATCAGCTCGTGATCGTCCATGTATCCACCAGGAGTCTTGAAATCGCCGGTCTCGATTCTTGAGGCGATCCGGCCGCACATGTTCCCGGACATATTCGAAGGGTGCCTCGAAGAGTGCAGCCTCCGCAATGTCCATGCGCGGATCAAGGTCAATGATCCAGAACCCTCGTGGTCGCCCCGTGATGTCCGAAGCGTTTGCCCACGGTTTGACAATCTCGTTGTTCAATCGCCCATTGGGGTTCGGAGGCAACTTGATCCATCGATCTGCCAACTCGGCTGAGATTTCAAATGGCCCAACCTTGATTGGGCCTTGATAGCAGATCCCGAGTTTTTCATTGAGCCTGGCGGCTCTCGTCAGATCTATATCGGCAGTAAGGTCGGAATTGATTCGCTCAACAACCGCTCCATCGAGCTTCCTTTCATGCTCGCTTCCGTCGTCAAATCCGACAATTGAGATGCGAACCGAGGCACCATTGAGGACCCAGGGTTCATCGTCCCACGCCATAAAGATTTCACCAGAATGCTTGATGCGTTCGAGTGTTTGACGGCTTGCGCCAGCACGAATCGACTGCGTGGCCAATAACCCTGCTCGACTCGCTTGCTTCATCGAAATGGCGTCACGGGCCCTCTCGAAGAAATACGACACCAGATCTGCTTCTCGGGCAACTCGGTTCTCATAGAGTGCGAACAAATCGTCAACATAGTCATCGCTTAATTCAGTCCTCAGTCGCTTCCCGCCAAGGAACGGGGGGTTGCCGATGATGTAGTCGGCGGCGGGCCAGGCGGCTTCCGTGGGATGTTCAGAGTCGCTGCGGTCTAGCAGGGCGTCTTGGAGCCGGATCGTCTCTAGCGGCTCTAGGATGGGGTCAGGCAGCCCGGAGAAGCCGTTCGTGATCCGCCATTGCAGGTAGCCGATCCAGATCGCCACTTGGGCCAGCTCGCGGGCGTACTCGTTGACTTCCAAGCCGGCTAACTGCGTTGGCGACACCAGCGGATAGCCAAGCGCCAGGCCGTTCGTCGCCCCGTAGACCAGCACTTCCTTTTCGAGGTCGAGCAATTTGGTCAACGCCACATACAGGAAATTGCCACTCCCACACGCGGGGTCGAGGACGCGTTGTTCGGTCAACTCCTGTTGGAACCGTTGCAGGAGCGTCGCGAACGCCGCTCGCCGGTTGTCGCGGGTGCGT
>JACCYK010000502.1 GCA_013696525.1 Chloroflexia bacterium | reverse complement strand
GCCTCTTCACCGGCAACAAGCCGACCGTGACCTTCTCCGACGTGGCCGGGGTCGAGGAAGCGAAAGAAGAGCTGGTCGAGGTCGTCGAATTCCTGAAATACCCGGACAAGTTCGCCGCCCTCGGCGCCCGGATTCCGCGCGGTGTGCTGCTGGTCGGCCCGCCCGGCACCGGCAAGACCTTGCTCTCGCGGGCGGTGGCCGGCGAGGCGGGGGTGCCCTTCTTCAGCATCTCCGGCTCGGAGTTTGTGGAAATGTTCGTCGGGGTGGGGGCCAGCCGGGTCCGCGACCTCTTCGAGCAGGCCAAGCGCAACGCTCCCTGCATCGTCTTCGTCGATGAGATTGACGCGGTCGGCCGCCAGCGAGGAGCCGGCCTCGGTGGTAGCCACGACGAGCGGGAGCAGACCCTCAACCAGATCCTGGTCGAGATGGACGGCTTCGACTCGTCCACCAATGTGATCGTGATCGCGGCCACCAACCGGCCGGACGTGCTTGACCCGGCGCTGTTGCGCCCGGGCCGGTTTGACCGGCAGGTGATCCTGGACCGGCCCGACATCCAGGGCCGGCAGGCGATCCTCGATGTCCACTCCCGCGGCAAGCCGCTGGAGAAGGATGTTTCGATCGAGAACCTGGCCCGCCAGACGCCGGGGTTCTCCGGCGCCGACCTGGAAAACCTGGTCAACGAGGCCGCGATCCTGGCCGCCCGCCGCAACAAGAAAACGGTCGGCCGGGACGAGATGACGGAAGCGATTGACCGCGTCATCGCCGGGCCGCAACGCAAGAGCCGGGTCATCTCCGAGCGGGAGCGGATGATGACCGCCTACCACGAGGCGGGGCACGCCCTGGTGGCGCGGATGCTGCCCAACGCCGATCCGGTCCGCAAGGTCAGCATCGTGGCCCGCGGCATGATGGGCGGCTACACCCGGGTCGTGCCGGACGAGGACCGCTTGTTCCGAACCAAAGCCCAGTTCCAGGATGACCTCGCCACCTTCATGGCCGGCCACGTCGCCGAGCGAATGGTCTTTGAGGAGCAATCGACCGGCGCCGCCAACGACATCGAGCGGGCCACCGGCTTGGCCCGGCGGATGGTGACCGAGTTCGGCATGAGCCGGACCCTTGGCCCGCGGGCCTTCGGCAAGAAGGAGGAGCTGATCTTCCTCGGCCGGGAGATTAGCGAGCATCGCAACTACAGCGACGAGATCGCCTTCCAGATTGACCAGGAGATCCGGGACCTGATCGAGACCGCCCATCAGCGGGCGAAAGACGTCCTGGACGCCCAGGTCGACAAGCTGGAGGCGATTGCGCTGCTCTTGATCCAGCAGGAGACGATCGAGGGTGAAGAGTTGGAAGCGCTGTTCGACTCGCCACGGCCGAAGCCCGACCTGGTCGGCCCCCCCAGCGGCCGCCCGGCGACCAAGGCCGTGGCGCCGCCGGCAACACCGGCACCGCCAGCGCGACCGGAGCGCGACCTGCCGCCGACGGGGCATCTCCGGCCGCAGCCCGCGGGCTAGGAAGAGGCGAAGCTCGGTGCGGCATTGCCTGGCGAACGGTGAGGTCACGACAACCAGACCGCGCGTAATCCCGGCCTCCGCGCGGAGGCCGGGATTCATTTTTCCCGAGGCTTGAGCGTGGAGTTGAGCCGAGCTGACTCCCAATGAGCCCACCAGGGGATGCCAGAGATCGATGGAGGAGACGATGAGCCAAGACACATGGACGGCGGTGGAGCACTATCTGGTAGACGAGCTGATCCCGAGCGATCCCGCCCTGGCAGGGGCGCTGGAGCGCACCGCGCGGGCCGGGTTGCCGCCAATCAATGTCTCGCCGAACTTTGGCAAATTCCTACACTTGCTGGCTCGGCTCCAGGGCGCACGTCAGATCCTGGAAATCGGCACGCTCGGCGGTTACAGCACCATCTGGCTGGCTCGCGCCCTGCCGGATGACGGCCGTCTCATCACTTTAGAAGCTGATCCGAATCACGCCGAGGTGGCGCGGGCGAACATCGACGCCGCCGGACTTGGCGACAAGGTTGAGGTGCGCGTGGGCAAGGCGCTCGACACGTTGCCGGTCCTCGCCGCCGCGGGCGCGGGACCGTTCGACCTCGTCTTCATCGACGCTGACAAGCCAAACAACCCCGGCTACGTCGAGTGGGCGCTGAAGCTGACCCGGCGCGGCAGCCTGATCGTCATCGACAATGTGGTCCGCGATGGCTCCGTCCTCAATCCGGAAGGCGACGACACCATCCAAGGCGTCCGCCGCGCCGTCGCCTTCCTCGCCGCCGATCCGCGGGTATCGGCTACCGCCCTGCAAACCGTTGGCAGCAAAGGTTACGACGGCTTCGCCCTGGCCCTCGTCACCGGTGATGCCGAGCGATAAGGTTGGTTGCTTTGGGGTAGCTGGCTCTGGCGACGGGATGGAGGATGCCGGGACAACGCAAATGCCCCGGCCACCGGCCAGGGCATTTATCCTCGTGGTGGAGGCAGGGGGACTCGAACCCCCGACCTCTACAGTGCGATTGTAGCGCTCTCCCAGCTGAGCTACGCCCCCACGACGGCAAAAGTATAGCGGTTTGATGAGAACCGCGTCAACGAATCCGAATCGGGCAAGAAGGCGAACCAGCGGCGTCAAGGTATTCTGGACCTCGCGGCGGGTGAGTGCTACACTGCGCATCAATTGAAGTACTAGGCGGGCGTAACTCAGTTGGTAGAGTACCTGCTTCCCAAGCAGGCTGTCGTCGGTTCGAGTCCGATCGCCCGCTCCAAAAAAAACAAGCAGTCGAGTTGAAACGTCACCGCAATCACCTGATGGT
>JACCYK010000496.1 GCA_013696525.1 Chloroflexia bacterium | reverse complement strand
GCAACGTAGCAACCGCGTCTATGCCGCTCGATATAAAGCTACTAAAAAGATGTGTCTTTCCAGATAAACTTACAAATACGGATGGCGTTATCATCACGAAACCAGCGAACTGGGCGTAGTCGCCAATGACGCACAACCTCCACCAACCGAAGCGACTGTCCCACCTGGTTGAACCGAAAAATGAACTGAGCGCATCACCCACCATTTGATCCACGCTTCCAGACATTACTCCTCACCAGCGGCCGGGGTCGCATCGGGTGTCTCCGCCGGCGGCAGCAGGCGGCGGGCGTCGTCGGTCGTTTCCGGGACGAGGCCGAAGACGCCGGCACAGTTCCGCGCGACGGGGCCGGGGAAGGCGATCAGGTCGTCGCCGCCATCGAGAAACCCGCTGTCGAAGAGGGCATCCTCGACCTCCAGCAGATCGAAAAAGCGCCACCGGGCAAAGGCCCGCTCGTTCGCCGGCCGCTCCCCCAGCAGGTGCCGGGCCAGGGCTTGATGCTGGGCGTCCACCGCGCCCATCTGATACGCGATCTCGACCAAGTTGAAATCGGCATACTCGGCGAACCGCCGGGCCATCGCCATCGCGGCCCCGACCGCGATCTCCTCCAGCTCGATCAGCGTCCGCAGGAAGGCCTCGCGGCTCGCCAGCGAGCCGGCCGGCATCGCGAACTCGGTGACGAAGGCCCGGGCCCCGAGCTGCTGGTAGACGTGGTAGTGCGCCTCGTCCTGGCACTGGGCGGCGCGGAGGAAGCGCACCGTCTCCGGCCCCAGGTCGAGCCCCCCATCGGCGCCGAGCTGCCGCGCCACGCCGGCGAAGGTCACCGCCGCCGCCTGCAACGTGCAGCAGGCATCCAACCCATCCTGCAACGCCGTCAGCTCGGCATCGGCAGCGGCGTCGTCCTGGGCTCGGACCGGCATTTAGATCGTCTCCAGATCGCGAATCCGCCCGGCGTCGTGGTAGAGATTGCACCGCTCGCCGCGGAGGAAACCGATCAAGGTCAGGTTGAACCGGCGCGCCAGGTCAATCGCCAGGCTGCTCGGGGCCGAGACCGCGCAGAGGACCGGCGCCCCCGCCGCGACACACTTCTGCGCCAGCTCGTAGCTGGCCCGCCCGCTCACGAGCACAATCGCGTCAGCCAGCGGCAGATTCCCTTCCAGCAAGGCCCAGCCGATCAGCTTGTCCAACGCATTATGTCGCCCCACATCCTCCCGCAGCGCCACCAACCCGCCGTCGCGGTCGAACAAGCCGGCGGCGTGGATGCCCCCGGTTTGGGCAAACAATCCCTGTGCTTCCCGCAGCCGATCCGGCAACCCGTAGACGACCGCGATCGGCACCTCGGGGCCCGGCGGCAACGGCGTCAAGCCCCGCGACGCGAGCTGATCGAGGCTCGTCTTGCCGCAGATGCCGCAGGCGCTGCTGACCGGGAACCGGCGATCAGACGCTGGCGGCGGCAGCGGCGCCGCGCCCCGCTGATCGACCGTGACCACGTTGTACCGCTGCTCCTCCCCGGCCGCGCGGTCGACGCAGTACCGGATCCGAGTAATCTCATCACGGGACGAGATTAAACCCTCGCTGAACAGGAATCCCGCCGCCAGCTCGAAATCGGCGCCGGGGGTCCGCACCGTGACCGCCACCGGGTGCGCCGCCCCCGCCGGCCCCAACCGGATTTCCAGCGGCTCCTCGGTCGCCACCAG
Source organism: Chloroflexia bacterium (assembly GCA_013696525.1). Lineage (GTDB taxonomy): Bacteria > Chloroflexota > Chloroflexia > Thermomicrobiales > UBA6265 > JACCYK01. Next base: position 1,587 of record JACCYK010000496.1, on the reverse strand, counting down.
ATCGGAGGCGAGCCGCTCCCGCCCCGCCTCCAGGATCCGCACCCGCGCCCGGGTCTTCCCCCCGCCCCGGCCATCCACGGCGGCTAGTCCGCCGCCTCGGCGGCTGTCCCGGCGGGGCGATTGGGCTCGACCTGGACAAAGGCGTTGTAATCCGGCACATCGGAGGCGGGCGAGCGGCGCCCGTGCGCCAGCAGCACGTTCCCTTCCGGCCAGTGAACTTGTAGATTGCGCGATTTCACCGGCGCCAGGAAGACCCGCCCCGCGAAGGCGCCGGTCTCATTGCGCAGCGTAATCGGATCGCCGTCCCGCAACCCCATGGCCGCCGCATCCTCCGGGTTCATCAAGACCGCGTCCCGCCCGGCGCCGGTAATCGCGTCCCGTTCGGCCTGCACCATCGTGTTGAACTGTTTTCCCCGCCGCGTGGCGACGGCGAACATGCCGGCCGGAACCTCGACCGCGGGCAACGGCACCGGGATGAAATGAGCCTTGCCGTCCGCGGTCGGGAAATTCCAGCCGGCGCAGAGATGCGGCCCGCCGTACTGGACTTCGTCCCCCGTCTGGCGCAGGGTCTGGATGCCGTCGTACATCGGCACCACCTTGGCAATCTCCTCCCGCAGCGCCTGAGTGCCGGCAACGGTCAAGCGGTCGCGTAGCTCGGGCCGCACCCGGCGGGCCAGGTCGAGGTAGACCTCCCACTCCGGCCGCGCCTCGCCGATGCGCCGCCCGTCGATCTCGGGGCTGAACATGATCCGCCGCTCGGTGGAGGTCTGGGTGACCCCGCCCGGCACCTCGTAGCGCGTGGTCGCTGGCAACAGGACTACCGTCTCGGCCGGCTCGACCAGCATCTGGCTGGAGAGCACGATGTCCTGATGCACCCGCAACGGCACCCGGCCCAGGGCGGCATCGACATACGGCGGGTCCGGCAACGCTTCGAGGAAGTTGCCGCCGGTCGAGAAGAGGACGTCCAGCTCGCCGGCGTGGGCGGCGTCGATCATCTCCGGCGCCGTCCGCCCCACCTGAGCCGAGACCGGGAAGCCCCAGGCATCGCCGAGGGCGGCGGCGTTCTCGGGATTAATCGGCAGCCCGCCGGGGAAGGCCGTGGCGTAGGCGCCCATCTCCGCCCCGCCCTGCACCCCGGAATGACCCCGGATCGGCATCAGGCCGCAGCGATCGCGCCCGACAAAGCCACGGGTCAGCCCCAGGTTGATGATGGCCCGCACGTTGTCCTCGCCGAAGGTGTGCTGGGTGGCGCCCATGCTCCAAACGAAGACGGCCGTCTTTGCCTCTCCCACCATCTGGCCGAAGGCGCGCATCTCCGCTTCCGAGCCGCCAGCCTGCTCCTCCAACGTCTGCCAGGCTAAATCCGCCACGGCGCCTCGCAGCTCGTCGAGCCCGGTCGTGTGCTTCGCCACGAAGTCGTGGTCGAGGAGGTCTCGTTCCAGGATGTGCTTGAGCGCGCCGTTGAGAAAGGCGGCATCGCCCCCGGTGTTGATGAGGAAGGTATCGTCGGCCAGCTTGGTGCCGAACAGAGCGCTCTCCGGCACCGAGGGGATCCAGTATCGCTCCATCCCCGGCTCACGATAGGTG
>JACCYK010000491.1 GCA_013696525.1 Chloroflexia bacterium | reverse complement strand
GGTACAGTCCAACCGTAACGCTCAGGCCGATCACCACGCGCCGGTTCCGGACGAATCGAAGCCACGGCGACCGGGTCGTTTGACGCCGCACGAAGCCTGATCCGGTCGATAGCGATTTCGTGAGTTGGATCCCCACCAGCCCTACCCCACCAGCCCTACCCCACGGCGGCCGCGACAGTTAGCTGTACCGAATTCGGGGATCAACCGCGGCGTAGCCGGCGTCCGCCAGCAGATTACCGAGGAGCACGGCGATCGCGCCCATCATGTTGATACTCAGGATCACCGGATAATCTCGGATAAAGACCGAATCCAGCGCCAGGCGGCCGACCCCCGGCAAGGCGAAGATGGACTCGATGACCACCGCCCCCCCGAGCAGGAACGGCAAGTAGAAGCCGAGCAGCGTGATGACCGGCAGCAGGGAGTTCCGCAGCGCGTGGCGGACGATCACGACCCGCTCCTGAAGCCCTTTGGCGCGGGCCGTGCGCACGTAGTCTTGGTCGAGCGCCTCCAGCATGGCCGAGCGGGTATACCGGGCGACGCTTGCCATCAACCCGGTACCCAGCACGATCGTTGGCAACACGAGATGTGGCGCCATCTCAATCGGGTTCCAGCCACTGGCGCCGACCGGCCGGATGCCGCTGACCGGAAGCCAGTCCAGCCGCACGGCGAAGACCAAGATGAGCATCAGCGCCAGCCAGAAATCGGGGATGGCAAAGCCAAAGAGGGAGATGAGCGTCCCCGCGTCGTCAATCTTCGTGTAGGAGCAGAAGGCCTGGACGATCCCGATCGCGAGCCCAGCGGTGACCCCAAAGAGGAGGGCCAGGCTGCTCAAGGTCAGGGTCGTCGGCAGCCGTTCCGCGATCATCGACAGGACCGGCTGCCGGGTGCGGAAGGAGACCAGATCACCCTTCGCCAACGCGAGCATGGTCTTGGCGTACTGGACCGGGAGGGGGTCGTTGAGCCCCAGCTCCTCGCGGGCGGAGGCGAGCTGCTCGGCCGTCACCTGCTCCGGGTCGGCGAGCAGGCGAGCGGGATCCCCCGGCGCGAGGCGGATGATCGCGTAGGAGATCACCGAAATCCCGAACAACAGCGGGATCATGACCACCAGGCGCTGCAGGATGTAGTGACTCATCGCCGACCTCCGCCGCCCGAACCCAACCAGACGGCACGGCGCGGCGCACGCCCGCGATCGTCACCTGAATCGCTCCCAACCGTCGCCGCGCCGCCAACCATCACGAGGTCAGCTGCCACTCGGGCGCCCGGGCATACAGCTCACCCTGGATGCTGACCTCGGGCACCATGAGGTCGCCGCGGGCGACCAAGAGATCGCGTGGCCGCCAGAGGTAGACATACACCGCGGCCTCGGCCACGATCCGCTGGATTTGGTCGTACAGCGCCTTTTCCTCCTCGCGGCTGGTGGCGAGGCGGGCCTGCTCGAACAGTTGGTTGACCTCCTCGTTGTCATAGCCGGTGGCGTCGACTGGCCGGGGGCTCTCGAACTGGCCTTGCAGGTCGGCCCGCGGATCGACGATGAAGTTGATCCAGCCGCCGACCGTTCCGTCGTACCGGCCAACCTCCGACTCACTGATCCAGGTCGCGAACTCCAGGACGTTGAGCTCATAGACGATCCCGATCGCCGCCAGGTAGGGCTGGATGGCCAGCGCCCACTCCTGCGTGCGCGCGTACACGTTCATCGTGAACTCGAATCGCTCACCGTCCTTGGTCCGCACCCCGTCGTCGCCAAGGGTCCACCCGGCTTCGTCCATCAGCGCGTTCGCCCGCTCCACGTCAAACTCGAAGCTGGGCACGTCGGGGTTGAAGATCCAGGAGAGCGGCGAGGCCAGGCCGATGCTCGGCTCGGCGCGGCCGAGCATCAGCGCGTCGATGATCGCTTGGCGGTCGATAGCATGACCCATCGCCTGGCGGACCGGGGGATCGCTGAAGAGCGGGGTGGTCACCAGGTCGAATCGCAGGAACCAACTGGAAGCGCCTGCCAGCTCTTGGGTCTGAAACGCCTCGTCCGCCACGAAGCTGTCGAACTGATCGGGCGCGACCACCCCGAGCTGAACCGCGCCGGCCCGCAACTCGGCGACGGCGGCCGCTGGGTCCGGCAGATTGCGCGTCACGATCGAGTCGAGTTGTGGCCGCCCGGCGAAGCAGTCGGCAAAGGCGGTGAACGTCAGCCCGTCGCCAGCTCGCCACGCTTCGACCATGAACGGACCGGTGTACACCGGCTGCCGGGAGAACTCATGCTGCTGGACATCGGCCGGCGGCACCTCGCCCAAGATATGCCGGGGCAGTACTTGCTCGATCGCGGTGGTGGCCAGGAACATGGCGTCCGGTTCGGTCAGGGCGATCTGTATTTGCGTGTCGTCAATCACAGTGATGCCGCTAATCTCCGTCGCCTGCCCATCCTTGAAGGCTTCGGCCCCTTCAATCACGGCGAGGTTTGGGCTCAGCGGCCCCGGGTAGTCAGGGTGGGAGGCGAGTTCGAGGGTGAACTTCACGTCGGCGGCGG
>JACCYK010000477.1 GCA_013696525.1 Chloroflexia bacterium | reverse complement strand
CCCTCTTGCTGGTGATGGTCATCATCTACGCCGTCGGCCCGGGGGCGCTCAACCTGGCCGTCGTGCTGATCGCGACCCGGTGGATGCTCTACGCCCGGGTCGCCCGGGCCGAGGTGTTGCGGCTGCGCCAGTTCGAATACATCGAGGCGGCGCGAGCGCTGGGCGCCGGCAACGGCCGAATCCTGCGGCGCCACCTGGTGCCCAATCTGGTGCCGACGCTCACCACGCTCGCCATCTTTGAAGCGGCGGCGGTCATTCTCACGGAAGCCGGGCTGAGTTTCCTCGGATTGGGCGTCCCCGAAAACTCGTGGGGCCGCCTCACCGCCGAAGGGCAACAGTACATCTCGACCGCGTGGTGGCTGGTTACCTTTCCCGGCCTGGCGATCTTGCTCACCACCATGTCGCTGGCGGTGCTGGGGAACTCCGTGGTGGTCCTGCTGGACCCCGGCCAACGGGCTCGAGCCACCGCTCGTCAGCAATCAGCGCAGGCGGACCGATGATCGATCGCGCCGAGGCGGGCTACCGCCCGCGTCCCGATCCCTCCCCCAGCGACGGCTTGCGCCCGCTCGGACGACGGGTGCCCGCCCTCCTCGTGAACGGGTCGTTCCTCGACGTGTTGGATCAGGTGGCGCCGCGATTGGAAGCACTCGGACTCGACCTGATCACGAGCCAAGAATTCTTGGCGCTGGACCACGCCGAGCAGCAGCGCGTGCTCGCGACCATAGAGATCGTGTTCGGCCCCGGCCCCCTGGTACAAGACGCCATCAACACCGCCCCTCGTTTGAAGGTCGCCTCCCTCGCCTCCAGCGGCTACGAGTCAATCGATGTCGACGCTGCTACCGAGCGGGGCATCGTCGTCACCAACGCCCCGACCGACCTCGGCACAGAGTCGGTGGCCGATCTTACCTTCGGTCTCATTCTGGATGTGGCGCGGCAGATTTCCCAGGCGAATCACCTGCTCCGATCCGGCATCTGGCTACGGCCCTTGGGCGTCACTGTCTGGGGGAAGACCCTCGGCATCATCGGCCTCGGTCGCATCGGCCGCGCCGTCGCCGCCCGCGCGGCGGGGTTCAATATGACCGTGATGGCCCTCTCGCACCATGCCGCTCGTCCCGAGAACGCTAAGCTCGGGGTGCACTTCGTTCCGCTCGATGAACTCCTTCGGCGCAGCGACTTCGTCTCCCTCCATAGCCGGTATACCCCGTGGACGCACCACTTGATCGGCCGCGAGCAGCTCCGGTTGATGAAGGAGAGCGCTTACCTAATCAACACGTCCCGCGCCGGCGTCGTCGACCAAGCCGCGCTCCTGGAGGCGCTCACCAACCGCTGGATCGCCGGCGCCGGACTCGATGTGTTCGACGGGGAGCCGAACACCGACGATCCGATCTTGGCCCTCCCGAACGTGGTCACCACGCCACATATTGGCAACCGCACCCGGGAGGGCGTCCTCGATGTTGTTGATCAGGGCGTCCGCAACGCGCTGACTGTGCTGCATGGACGTCGGCCCGAGTTCCTCGTTAACCCGGCAGTCTACGAGCGAGGCGTGCGGTGAACAGGAATCAATAGAAGCCCCCTGAAGCAGGTTGGGCCGTCACATCGAGAGGGAGTGAGATGGGATTCGGCGAGGTCACGATCACCGATATCGAGTGCATTCCGTTGCAGATGCCTGGTCGAACCCTGGTCATGGTCGTCGTTGACACCGATAAAGGGATCTCCGGAGTCGGCGAAGCCGGGTTGCAGCGACGCCCGATGGCCATCGCGGGCGCGATTGAGAGCCTGAAACGGGTGCTGATCGGACGCGATGCCTCGCGAATCGAGCACCTCTGGCAGACGGTCTTCCGCGGAGGCTTCTACCCAGCGGACCGCATTATCGGGAGCACCCTAGCGGCAATTGACATCGCCTTGTGGGATATCAAGGGCAAGTTGTTGGACGTCCCCGTGTACGAGCTGCTCGGCGGCCGCACTCGTGATCGAATCGAGTGCTACCCCCACCTGCCGAAGCTGGCGATCCAGCCCATTGCGGCAGGCGACCAGGACGCGATCGACTCCTTGGTCGCCGAGTGCGAGCGAGTGGTGGCGGATGGCTGGCGGTTCCTCCGCCTCGCGCCCCTGGATCGCGACGGCGTGATCGAATCGGGCGCTGCGGCGCGCGAGACGCTGGAGAAGGTGGCGGCGATCCGCGAGGCGCTTGGGCCGGACGTGGAAATCCTGATCGACCTGCACACCCGGATCGACCCGGTCGACGCGATCTGGTTCTGCCGCGCGGTCGAGCCGTACCGGCCCTATTTCGTTGAGGACCCGTTCCGGAGCGAGAACCCCGAGCCGTACCGCCGGCTGCGGCAGCAGACGAGCGTGCCGATTGCCGCCGGGGAGCAGTTCGCCAGCAAGTGGGAGTTCCGATCCCTGATCGAGGACGAGCTGATCGACTACGCCCGCATCGACCTCTGTATCGCGGCCGGCCTCTCCGAGGCGAAGAAGATCGCCGGCTGGGCCGAAGCGCACTACATCGACGTCGTGCCGCATAACCCCTTAGGGCCGGTGTCGACCGCAGCTGGGGTGCAGTTAGGCATGGCAATCAACAATTTCGCCGTCCAGGAGTTGCCGTGGGTGCCGGGGTCGATGCTGCCTGACGTCTTTCCGGTGCAGCCACCATTCGAGCTTGGCTGCTTCCTGCCGCCGACGCGCCCCGGCATCGGGATCGAGTTCGATCGCGAGGCCGCCCGCAAGTACCCGTTCGAGTTCACGGAGCCGCCGCACTTCCGGCGGCGTGACGGCTCCTTCGCCAACCAGTAGCTGTGGCTCTGCTAGACCCCGCATAAGATGACTAGACCAATTGCTACAGATAACCCGTCGATACAGGAAGTCGACTTGGCGCTGGAGCGTGCTGGGCTGCCGGAGCCGTATGTCTCCGGCGAGGCAGCGCACTAGGTGGCCTGGGCCCAGCAGCAGATAGCCAGTGCCGACACTACTGTCGAGATCGACCTGGCGCTGGGGAAGCAGGATCGGGCCTGCGCACTGGCGGATGACCCCACACGACTGATGCGGGGCTTCTGCTGCGTGAGTAGGGGGCGCAGTCGCTCCCACCGCGCGTTCTACAATTCTCCGTGTCGACACTTGGAAGGGTAGACAGTCAGGAGGATTGCGGCCACGCTCTAGGCGCGCCGCTGCACGAAACGTTCACGGGCCAAAGCCGAGGGATTCCAATGAGCCGGGCTTCTTCTGTCAGTTGGAGACGAGCGGCTCGTCATTTGACCACGACTGGCCGCTGCCCGAACAAGGGTTTAGGCCATGCACCTTGCGCTGACTCATTCAGCCGAGGCCATCGCTGGCGGGGGGTGGCCGGCGTCAAGCGCCGCGTGGGCGGCTGCCAGCCGGGCGATCGGGACCCGGTAGGGCGAGCAGCTCACGTAGTCGAACCCGACCCGGGCGAAGAAGGCGATGCTCTCGGGATCGCCCCCATGCTCACCGCAAATGCCGACTTTCAGGTCCGGCCGGGCCTGCCGGCCCAACGCCACGCCCATCGCGATCAGCTTGCCGACGCCGTCTCTATCGAGGGAGATGAACGGATCGCGGGGGAGGATGCCCTGCCGGACGTAGTTCGGCAGGAAGCGGCCGGCGTCATCCCGGCTCATGCCGAGCGTCGTTTGGGTCAGGTCGTTGGTGCCGAACGACATGAAGTCTGCATACCGCGCGATCTGGTCGGCCAGCAGCGCCGCCCGCGGCAGCTCGATCATCGTGCCCACCAGGTACGGCACCGTGATCCCTTCCTCCGCGAACACCGCTTCGGCCGCACGCACCACGACGGCGCGCTGCAGCTCGAGCTCGCGCGGGGCGCTGACGAGGGGGATCATGACTTCCGGCGAGACCGCACCGCCTTCCCGGACCACCTGGCACGCAGCGGCGAAGATCGCCCGCGCCTGCATCTCGGTGATCTCGGGATAGGCGACGCCGAGGCGGCAGCCACGAAAGCCCAGCATCGGGTTGACCTCCCGCAGTTGCTGCACCCTGGTCCGCACCACGTCAACGCCGATCCCGAGCTCCCACGCCAGGTTGGCTTCCTCTGGCGCCGCGTGGGGCAGAAATTCGTGCAACGGCGGGTCCAGGGTGCGGATCGTCACCGGACGCCCGGCCATCGCGCGGAAGATGCCGACAAAGTCCTCCCGCTGGAGCGGCAGCAGCTTCGAGAGCGCGTCGGCCCGGGCCTGCGTGGTGTCGGCCAGGATCATCTCCCGCATCGCCTGGATGCGGCTGCCCTGGAAGAACATGTGCTCCGTGCGGCAGAGCCCGATGCCCTCGGCCCCCAACCGGGCCGCCACCGCCGCGTCCCGTGGCGTGTCGGCGTTGGCCCGCACCCGCAGGCGGCGCTCGGCGTCCGCCCACCGCAGCAACGTGCCGTAGTCCTCGCCCAGCTCCGGCTCGACCATCGGCACCCGTCCGCGCATCACCCGGCCGGTGGTGCCGTCGATCGTCAGCCAGTCATGTCGGCGCACGATCGTGTCCCCGACCGTGAGCAGCCCGCCCGCTTCGTTGATCTCGAGCGCCGAGGCGCCCGAGACGCACGGCTTACCCATGCCCCGCGCCACCACCGCGGCGTGCGACGTCGTGCCGCCGTGCGCGGTGACGATGCCCCGGGCGGCGACCATGCCGGGGAAGTCATCGGGCGAGGTTTCCCGGCGCACGAGGATCGCCGGTCGGCCGCTCTCGTGGAGCTCCTGCGCTTCGTCCGGGTCGAACACGGCTTGGCCAGAGGCGGCGCCCGGCGAAGCGGGGAGGCCGGTCGTCAGGACCTCCGGCTCCGCCGCGGGGTCGATCATGGGGTGCAGCAGCTGGGTCAACTGCTCCGGCTCCACGCGACGGACGGCGACGGTGGGATCGATGCGTCCCTCGTCGACCATTGCCACGGCGATGCGGAGGGCGGCGAGGCCGGTGCGCTTCGCCGACCGCGTCTGGAGCAGCCAGAGCCGGCCGCGCTCGACTGTGAACTCCAGGTCCTGGGCGTCGTTGAAGTGCGCCTCTAACCTGGCCACCACCTCCTGCAACTCAGCAAACGCGCCCGCGAGATGCGGGTCGGCGGCCATGCCGTCGATGGGGAGCGGCGTCCGGATGCCGGCGACGACGTCTTCGCCCTGCGCGTTGGGCAGGTATTCACCGACCAGGCGCCGCTCGCCGGTGGCCGGATCGCGCGTGAACGCGACGCCGGTTGCGCTGTCATCACCGAGATTGCCGAAGACCATTGCCTGCACCGTCGCCGCCGTGCATAGGTCGTCGGGGATCCGGAACTCGCGCCGGTAGGCGACCGCGCGACCGGTGTGCCAGGACCGAAAGACGGCCTCGACCGCGCCCCGGAGCTGCACGGAGGGATCGTCGGGGAAGTCCTGACCGGTCGCGTCGCGGACGATTGCCCGGAAGGTGTCGACCACGTCGCGCAGGGTCGCCACGTCGAGCGCCGCGTCCTGGGCAATGCCGAGCCGCCGCTTGTGCCTCACGAGGCCGGCCTCGAAGCGATCGCCGGGCACCCCCAGCACGACCCGGCCGTACATCTGGATCAGGCGCCGCAGCGAATCCCACGCGAAGCGCTCGTCGCCCGTGCGGGCCGCCAGGCCGGGGATGGAGTCAGCGTTCAAGCCAATGTTCAGCACCGTGTCCATCATGCCCGGCATCGAGGCCGCCGCGCCCGAGCGGACCGACACCAGTAAGGGATCGGTTGGATCTCCGAAGCGACGGCCCAGCTCCTGCTCGATCCCGCCGAGGCCGCCCCTGGCCTCGTCCCAGAGGCCTTCGGGCGCGACCCGGCCGGCATCAAGGTAGGCCCGGCAGGCGGCGGTCGTGATGGTGAAGCCTGGGGGGATCGGTAAGCCGAGCCGGATCATCTCGGCCAGGTTGGCGCCCTTGCCGCCGAGCAGCGCGCGCTGCGACGCATCACCTTCCGGAAACAGCCGAATCCACTGCACAACCGTTGCTCCCGCTCTCTCGCCGACCGTGAATCGGTCATCACCTGGTTATCGCTATCGTCCAGCCAGACTCTCTGGCGGGACGAAGCCCAGCCGGATCCATCCTAGCAGGGGCCGAGGGCCCCGTCCGGATGGCGACGTCCTCACGGGTGCCAGCCCCATGCCCGCATCGATTCTCGGGTGCGGACGCCGCGTAGGCAGGGCGACGACCAGCATGGGCCGAGGATCCCAGCGGGTGCGGGTCACTTCTTGGGAATTGCGCCTGCGATCGCGCTCGCCCGATAGAAGATGCTGAATCGATCCCCCTCGAACCCGCGATCTCAGTCTTGACAGCATTGCCGTTCCATCGGCCTCTCTAACCTGGTACCCCAGGGACAACTTCCTCTGATAGCGGGAAACGGCCGAGACGGCGGAGATGCAGGCTCGGCGCGGATCGCCGAAAAATCCACATGGGCTGAGATCTATAGCCGCTACCAGCGCAAACGCGTCACAATCGACCCTTGTTTGCATCATTTCACCTGGATGTCTCCCTTGGCGAGACGGCGAAACGTGCGCCAGCGGCCTGATTCAGTCGGACGGATAGGTCGGCAGTGAGGGTATAGCCGTGGCCATGAAGCCGGTGCGCCTCCGACCGCCTTTCCCTCCGCCAGCTAGAGCTGAAACGTGACGATCTGGGGCAGTCGCTGACTGCCCTTCGTCGTTCTCGCTCGGTTCTCGGCTCGAGTCCAACAGATTCAAGAACAGTGCGAACTCCGGCTGCGGCACGATCGCGGCGCGGTACGGGATCACGATCACGGGGCCAGCACCCGCCCCCGCGGCGATCGCGGTGAAGATAAAGAGCGCCCTAGGATCCTCGTCCGGATCATGAGCGTGCCCCCAGAGGTGATGGTGTCGATCTGCTCAGTTAGGCTCGTGAAGCCGAGCCCCTGTGCTCCCTGAAGTGGCCAGCACCTCATCGCGCAGGGGACGGTTGGCCCTAACCGCCCCTTGCCTCCTCGGTGAAGTCCACCACATCCCGGCCGAGCGGCAGCGCGTCCTCGCGTGGTCCCGCCCCAGCGGACTCGACCGGAATCGGCTCCTGCGCCTCACCGAGCGAAATCACGTCATCGAGCGGCGGGGTCCGGCCCTCCAGCGCGAACCGGTCGAACACATAGGGCATGCCGTCGGCCGCCAACGCCGACGGCCCGTCCATCACGTGGAAATGCAGGTGCGGTCCGGTCGAGCTACCCGAGTTCCCTAATTCCCCGATCTGTTGGCCCCGCTCCACGCGGTCACCGTCGCGCACGGTGACGCTGCCAGCCTTGAGGTGGGCGTAGTTGGCAAAGCGCCCCTCCCCGAGGTTGAGGATGACGTGGTTGCCGTCGGCGCTTTCGAGCGTCACGTCTTGGGGGTCGTTCGGAACCTGGTCGGGGAAGCGATCGACCGCAGCCACGACTATGGCGTCGGCAACGGCGAGGACGGGCTGGCCAAAGCTGACAAAGCTCTCATTCCGACTGAGGTCGCCGGACGCCAACAGCCCGGCCTCATCGAGCACATTGAAATCGATCGCGAAGCGCTGGGAGAGGTACAACCCGCCGTCGAGCGGTTGGAAGGCACGGCGGTGGGGTCCGTCACAGCAGCTGCCCAGGGCCACCCAGCGGGGACCGACCAACGGCGGCCCGATCACAATGGGAGACCGGCGATCGACCTCGGCCGGCGCGCCCGTGGAGGTGATCGAGCCCGGCACCGGCAGCCCAGGAGGCACCGCCACTGTGAGGCGGTGCCTGACCGAAGGTGGCACGTCCTCCGCACGGTCGAATGAGAGGTCGACGTAGACGACGCCGATGGTGGATGTGGGCAACTCCGCGGTCGCGTCCGTCGGGCTGGCGAGAAGAGCCATCGCTGCCGTCAGCGCGTCCCCCTCCAGGCGGGCGACGATCTGGCCCGTACTCGGGGCAAGCACCTCGATCGAGGTGACGGTCACCGACACCGGGAAGGCGTTGGTGAGCAGCAGTTCATAGACGAGATGGACGCGACCGTCACTGCCTGTGAACCAGCGCGGCGGCGTCGGCACCGCCTGGAGCACCGGTGTATACTGCTCCGCCGTCGCGGCGGTCGGTGTCGCCTGGGCGCCGGTTGTGGGCGCCGGCACCCGGGCGACGACGAGCACCAGGGCCATGAGCAGGCCGACGAAGGCGGTCCGACGGGAACGAGGCCGGGATCGGGGCACGGCTGATGCTCCTCGCAGCTTGGCCAGCGCGGCCGATGACACAGCCCGAGCATCATAGCATGGGGGCACGGGTCGTAGGCGACTCCCGTTCCGTACGAACGCGAGCTGTGTATCATCCAGGCGTGGATGCAAGGCGAGTCGAGGCTCGCCCGTGCGCGCTCGCCGCATCAAGGTGTGGTCCTGTGGCGCACCGCGACGTTCACGTATGATGCGACCGGTACCCGAGCATGCAGACGGCGACCCCCAGCGAGGAGGTGCGAAGATGATGAACCCGGCTCCCGCCGCACGGACGCTTCCAATTACCCGACGACGCGTGCTGCTGGCCGGCGGCCTGAGTCTCGTCGTGACCGCCGCTCAACGCTCCGCTCCCGTCGCCCAGGCCCAGGAGGCCTCTCCCGTGCCAATAAGCGACGAGCCATTCCCGGCCGAAATCCAGCTCCAGCTGGCGGCGCTGGTCGACTCCGTCCTGGCCCAGACCAACACGCCCGGTGCCCTGGTTGGGGTCTGGTACCCCGGGCGGGGCACCTGGACGGCGGCGGTGGGGATCAGCGATCTGGACACCGCCGCCCCAGTGATGCTCGAGGACCACGTCCGGATCGCCAGCATCACCAAGACCTTCACCGCCACGGTC
>JACCYK010000470.1 GCA_013696525.1 Chloroflexia bacterium | reverse complement strand
GACCAGTATCGCTCCTGGCGGCGGACGTGCTCGCGACCAAGGAGCGCGATCAGACCGCGCCGGGGGTCGTCCGGAGGCGGCCGCAAGAGCGAGGCGGCGATCGCCGCGTGCTCGCCCACGGGCGCCGCCGCCAACTCCCGGCCCAAGTGAGTGATCTGCTCGGACGCGGTCCGCTCAAGCTCGTCGAGGATCAGCTCGATCCGTACATCGTGATCGTGCAGCTCGCCAAGCTCCTCCTGGATCGCCTTGACTCGTTCGAGCTGCACCTTTCCGGATTCACCGAACACATCACGGAACAGCTCGAGCGTGTAGCGCAGCCGCTTAGCGGAGATCCGCAGGTTGTGCAGCGGCTCCACCGCATGTTCGAGCGGGACGACGCTGGCATACGAGAAATACTCGGCAATGCGAACCGCCAGCACCCGGCGGGCGTTGGTCGCGAGCGATTCGTCGGGATCGACATCGGTCACCGGCCAGGCTCGGCTCATGTCCCTGACTCCTGGTCGCGGCCGCTCTTGCGCCCGGCCGCCGGCGGCCCCGCCGCCGGGCCGAATCGTGCCGCCACGTCGTTCGGCGTACCACCGCTCATCAACCGCTGGAGAAAGGACTCCATTTCCGCCCGCGCCGCCACCCGTTCCCGCTCGATCCGGTCAATTAACCGGGTGATCCCCGGCCGCTCCGCCAGCGGCGCCTGGTCGCGCTCGGCGGTCAGCGCCAGCAGCAACACGTCACGGTCGCGCACCTCGCCCAGGGCGCCGGTGATGTCCTTGGCCACCCGATGCAGAGGCCGATACCAGGAGGCCGGGAAACATTCGACCGCGACGTCCATGGCGGCACGGAGGCGGCGGGAGGCGACGCGGACGTCGTGTACCCCTTCGATATCCGTGCCCGCCAGGGCTGTCGGCACCGCCTTCCAGACGTCCCGCCAGCGTTCGGCGATGAGGGACTTCATGGCGATCCGATACGCCAGGTCAATATCAGTTTTCTTGGCGCCCAGATCCTGACCGGCGGGAGTCTCGTTGCTCATTGTGCCGAGCTCTCTCGTGGTTCGCCCTTCATCTCGGCAAACGCTTCCAGGAGTAAGCCCGTCCGGATCCCGCTTTGGCCCACGCCGATCGCCCGCGGCGCCACCAGGTCGATCAGCGCCGCCACCACGGCGAATCCCGCCGGCAGGACCCTGGCCCGAGCTTCGGGGATCTGAAGCTCGGTCGCCAGCATCGCGGCCGTCATCTCCGTGCAGCGGCGCAGGATAATCGCGACATCGGCGGGCAAGATCCGCGACGAGTCCGGCGCCATGCGGCCCAGATATTCCCCGGTGCCGCCGACAAGGACCATTCGCACCAGCTCTCCCGGCGGCGCCGCGAGCGTGGCCTGGAGGGGACGGAGGGCGGTCAGGGCGCTCTCCCGGCAACGCGCCAACTCGGCGCTCGTGGGCGGATCTTCAACCACGAAGCGGTCAGTCAGGCGCCCGGAGCCAACCGGGACCGAGCCGGTCCCGGCCATCTCGCCATCGTGGGCCACGATGATCTCGGTGCTACCGCCGCCAATGTCGGCAACGACGACCTCACCGCTGAGATCGACCGAGGCGGCCAGCCCGCGAAACGACAGCTCCGCCTCTCGCTCGCCTCCTATTGTCGACACTTCGATCCCAAACTCTCGTCGCGCCTGGTCGAGAAACGATGGTCCATTCGCCGCGACGCGCACCGCCTCGGTGGCGACGCCTATCAGGCGGGACGCGCCCAACCACGTCGCGTCGGCCGCGAACCGGCCGAGGGTCGCCAGGGCCGCGGCGATGCGGTCGTCGGCCAAGCGTCCGGTCTGGTCGATCCCGGCGCCGAGCCGGACCACCTCGGACCGCCAGGCAAGCTCCCGGATGGCGCCATCGGCCTGACGCCGGGCGACGGTCATTTTGATCGAGTTCGAGCCAATGTCGACCGCCGCGAGGATCGGCTCCATCGTGTTCTCGAATCGGGCCGATGATGACAGGTGGCGGGTTTCGCTCAATACGGTGTCCTTACGTGAATCGCGGACGGTCTTCATGCCGGTATCATCCCAGTCACCGGCGGCGTTGTCGACCGCTCCGGCACGGGTGGATACGAGCACCGGCTTGACCGCGGGCTAAGTCCGGCACGCGACGCTGATACAATCGCTAACGATGGATGCCGTTCCCGGCGGCCCGCGCACGGCAGTGCCAACCGTGCCGGTCGCGGATGCGGCCTGAAACGGAGATTATCCCATGATGACGCGGCCCGACAGTCCGCTCGATGTCGACACGATCCTCCGGCAGAACGCGGCGGAGGAGCGACTCCTGCTCAAAGAAGAACGCCAGGCGGAACGAGACGTGGCGCGGCGGCGCGAACAACTGAGCGGCGCCGAGATTCGCCTCGAAAAAGCACAAAAACGAGTCGCCCGGCGGATCAAAGTCCTGGCCGAGGCCGAAGCGGCGCTGGAGCGTCGCCGTGCGGCCAGGCTCAGCGGTCCCGTCATCGTCGCCGCGATCGTCGAGACGACGGTGCAGCCAGCGGAGCCACCCGCCGAGCCCGCGCCGGCAGCGCCGGTTCCCCCACCCGACCCGCCCGACCCGGCGACAGCGCCAGCCAAGGCAAAAGCGCCGCGTCGTCGGCGGCAGGCTGACCCGAAGGCTTGATTTAGACGCGGCCGGCGATGCGGTCGGTCGACGCCCAGAACCGATTCATCAAGTTGGCCGACTCGCCGGTGGTCATCAACCGGGGTTGGTGAAACTCTTCGATCTCGATCGGGTGGCACCGCACTCGCAGCACTCGGTCTCGCCGGGCAATCAGCTCGAGGATATAGCCGGAACGGACCTCGACGCTCCACATCTGGTCGAGGATGAAGTTCCCCAGCGAGTAAATGATCGGCCGCCCGTTAAAGACCTCCATCCCCTGGATGACATGCGGGTGATTGGTGACGACCACCGAGGCGCCGGCGTCGGCCGCCGCTCGCGCCCCGTTGGCCGCCCAGCGGGTTGGCACCGCCACGTACTCCGCGCCCATGTGGAAATAGGGGATGACGATGTCGGCCGACTCGCTCGCCGTCGAAATGTCGGGGATGAACTGGCTGCTGGCATACGGGTTCGTGCCCGGCCCGGACTCGGTGGCCGCGGCGTCGAACTCGACGACGCCGGTCTGGATTCCCGCCTCAACCTCATTATTCGCGGTCACGCCATCGATGCCCAGAAAAGCGACCCGCAAACCGTTGACCTCCGCCACCCATGGTTCGCGAGCGCGAGCCAGCGTCGCCCCGGCGCCGAAGTAACCGATGCCCCCGGCATCCAACGCCGCGATCGTGTCCAGCAGCCCCTGGACCCCCCAGCCCTCGTTGTTGTAGACGCTGTGGTTATTGGCCAGCGACACCGCATCGATCCCCGCCAGCTGAAAGCCGGCGATCATTTGGGTGCTGGACACGAACGATGTCGAATGGGGATCAGGCGATTGACCGAGCTGATCCGAGAGGTTGCCCTCGAGGTTGGCGACGGTAAGGTCATAGTCCCGGAGGTGGGTCGCCACCTTGGCGAACGGCCGGGTAAAGTCGCCGTAGCGGACCATGTGGGCATGCACGTTCCGCCCAGGCACGATATCGCCGACCACGCCGATCCTGACCGTTGGCTCCCCTCCGGCCGGATCTCGCCGCAGCGGGTCGTCCTGTCCTAGCGAGAGGACGCTGGTGCGGAAGTCGACCAGCTCAAGCGGCACCAACGCCACCGCTCCCGGGCGCACCGCCATCTCGTCCGCCATCGCATCGTAATCGGTGAACGTCGCCTCGGGCCGAATCCCCGGCGGCACCGCCCCCGCGATCGCCACGATGTCAACCGGGATCGCGAACGGGGCGCCGACCTCACGCCAATTCGCGATCGCGCCCCGGATCAGCGGCAACGCCTGCTCGGCGGCAATCGCGTGCAGCGGCAGCCGGGGAGAGGTGACCAGCGCCATATCCGGCGGGATCTCCGTCAGCGAGCGCGGGGCGGACGGGGTTGCCGCTTCAATCTCGGGCAACGTGCCGGCCGCTGCCGGCGGCTGGGTGATTGAGGCAGCGGTAGCGGTCGGCACCGGTTGCCAGGCGACCGGCGCGGCCGTCGCCGCCGCGCTCGGCCGTGGGGTCGCCGGCGGATCCGGGACGAAACGACTGGCCACGAGGCCGATGGCGGTGACGCTGGCGGCGCCAGCTCCCAATATCAGCAGGCGACGGCTCAAGTGGCTGGCGCTGGTTCCGGCCGGCCGCCAGGGCGGCGGTTCGCCGCGATGCGTAATCCTTGCCATCGCGATCTCTCCCGTCCTCGCCGCGATCGCTAGCCGGGCGGATATTCGGCGAAATACTGAATGATCGCGTCTTCGTAGGCGCTGACGATCGCGTCTCGCCCGCTCGGACTAACCAAAATAGCCGCATCGAGGTCGTTCGAGACAAAGAGCGCTTCGACTATTGCGCCCGGCATGGCGCTTGGGTCAATCGCCCCCGGCGCCGCCGGTCCGGTCATAATGAAATGGCGGAAGGCGGTGTTCGGCGTATCGACGTCGGCCGCCGAGTCCGGATTCACCCCCCGCTCGACGTCCACCGTATACCTGATGTTGCCGAGGTGCCGCTTGAGCGCATCATAGGCCAGAATCGCGAACGCTAGGTTCAGGTCGCCGAACTCCCGCTCCTCGGTGTACCACGTTTCGTACCCGCGAGGGATCGTGTTTGAGTAGCCGTTAACGTGCATCGACACTAGGAGATCGGCATTCGCCTCGTTGCAGATGTTGATCCGGGCCTGGAACTCGTCCAAGTTTCGATTCAGGTGTTGGTTGGTACCCGGGGTATCGTCGATCTCCGTCCGGCCGTCGCCGTTAACATCGGCCCCGGAAGCGTTGACCGCGACATCGGTCCGCCGGGTGATCACCACGTCGTAGCCATGCCGCTTCAAGCGGGCTTCCAGGTCCCAGGCGTGCTCCAGGACCAGGTTCTTCTCCACCAGGACGAATCCCAGCTCGCTCCAGAATTGGGTGAACCCGTTATCGGGGCCGCCGTGTCCAGGATCGAGGCAGACCACGGGCGCCGATTCGCCATCCCGAATCGTCGCCGTGGGGATGGCGGGCCCGGCGGCGGCCCAGGTTTCCGGGCTCGCGTTCGGGGTAGGGAACCCACTCGCCACGATCGGCGCGTTCCCGCCGTTGGCCGGCGGATTGTCCGCGGCTGAGCCAAACAAGCGGCCGCCGGCGAAGGCGAGGATCGTCAACCCGGCGAGCAGGACCGCGCCGAGCGCGATGACCGGCCGCGAGCTGATCGTGGTCGATCCCGGACGGTTTGGCATTTTCGGCACGGGCCGGACCGTCGCCTGCAGACGCGGTGCGGGCTTCGGTACCGAGAAC
>JACCYK010000386.1 GCA_013696525.1 Chloroflexia bacterium | reverse complement strand
GCCTCCCCGCCGAAGCCGCCCGCATCATGACCGCCCTCGAAACGACCACCGCCGCCGGCCTGGTAACCCCCGACCTCGGCGGCACCGCCACCACCCGCCAGGCCGGCGACGCCGTGCTGGCGGCGCTGTAACTCGCGGTGAGCCAATGATGTTGGTGTGGGAGCGCACTCTCCGCGATGAGGCGGTTTAGGCCGATCCAGATTGTACGGTTACGAACCGGAGCGGAATGCTCTCATGTTGGCCGCGTGGCTCAGAGGTCCCGTGGTCATTCGTCCGCGATAGGTAGGTCAACAAGCGTGCAGCGTTCAGCCAGTCTGGCGCACTGTTCCTTCCAGTTGGTCGAGAAGCCGGTGATTACACAATGACCTGGGAAGTCGTCCTCGGGCATCGGGCGCACCGATAGTCCCAGATCGAACGGCACAGCGGCCTTGAGCGAAGCCAGCCTTTGCTTTGGCGTTCCCGCCCGCAACACCGCCTTCGGATCCGACAGTCGAGCCAGATACACTGAAACTTCGGGATCCACTTTGCCTTTACGTCCCATAAATGCCGCTGATGAAATTCGGTTCTCAGCGGCGACGTAGTAGTAGTCGAGAATCCGCCGGTACAGATCGTCGTCCCGTTCGATTCGCGTCATCCGCGGCGAGCACTTAACCTGGGCCAGATCACTTGGTGGATGAGCTCGATGATCCGCTCAACGGTCGCCTCGTCGGTCTCTTCGTACCGTGCTTCGCTGCCCCCGCCCCACTTCACCAAATAGCCGAGCGAGCCATCGGGACCAATCTGGACGTCAATTCTGTCCGCGTTCCCGGACCACTCCACCTGAATCCCCCCATCCGGAAGAGGAGAGGATGTCGTCGGGATCGCAAGTCTCGGTGTCACATCGCGAATCGCTTCAGGCGGGGAAGCCACGAGCATGATCAGGTTGATCGCGCCAGCGACCGCTGGCGACGTGATCGGGTCCGCATCGTCCGCGTCCCAATTGCCGGGTAGGCCGGCAAACTCGCCAATCCTCGCGGTTATTGGCAGGAGCAGCAGATGCGTTGACTCCCTTTCCACAATGACTCGAACGTCGAGCGTTGAGACCGTCTCATCGGGCTGGACGTTCAACGATTCTTGGTCGCTCACGGCGCCTCCCTGATCGATGCAATTGTACGGTGGAGCGCCGGTTCGTGCCTCAGCGAAGCGGGCATGCAAGAATACATCGACGGTGCCAAGTCGCGGCCTGGTTCGGGCTTTCGGGGAACGACTCGTCGCCGCCCACGCCTTAGCCGGCTACTCGGTTCGTCGGCCCACCCCCGCCGCATCCTCGATCACCGCCAACAGCGCCGAGTGGTCCAGCTCGCCGCGGCCGGTGGCGTGGGCCGTCTCGAAGAGTTGGCTGACCAGCGCCGTCACCGCCAGCGGCACCCCTTCCTCCCGGCCGGCGTTGAGGGCGATGTTGAGGTCCTTGCGGTGCAGCTTGATCCGGAACCCCGGCGTGAACTCGTGCTTGATCATCGTCGGCCCGCGCATCTCCAGCACCCGGCTGTTGGCCAGGCCGCCGCCCAGCACTTGCAGGATCTTCTCCGGCTCGACCCCCGCCTTGGTCCCCAGCACCAGCGCCTCGCTCAACCCGGCGTAGGCCACCGCGACCACGATCTGGTTGCAGGCTTTCACCACCTGCCCCGCCCCCGGCCCCCCGACATGGACGATCGTCGTCCCCATCGCCTCGAACAACGGTCGCGCCCGTTCCACGTCCGCCTCGGCGCCGCCGACCATGATGCTGAGCGTACCGGCGATGGCCCCCTTGTCGCCGCCGCTGACCGGGGCGTCGAGGGCGCTGGCGCCCTTCGCCGCCAAGGCGTCGGCGACCTCGATCGCGGTGGCCGGGGCGATGGTGCTCATGTCGACCAGCAGATGCCCCTCGCCCACCTCCTCCAGCAGGCCGTTGGCGCCGAAGACCACCGCCCGCACATCGGGCGAATCGGGCAGCATGGTGATGATCGTCGTCGTTTGCGCCGCCACCTCGCGGGGGGAGCCAGCCGCGATCGCCGCCCCCTTCGCCTCCGCCACTAAATCATCGACCGGCCCCTGGCTCCGGCTGTGGACCACCAGCTCGTGTCCCGCTTTGATCAGGTTGCGCGCCATCGGCCGGCCCATGATGCCCAGCCCGATAAAGCCAATCCGCTCCGCCATCCGCGTCGTCCCTTCCGCTCACCAGCACCTGCCTGCCGCCGATCCGTTCCCGTGATGGTACGTGGTGTCGCCGGAATCCGCTCGTCGCGACTCTCGGCAGTGCCTAGGGGCCCCAATGGAGGGCTGGGACGCGCCTGGCCCGCCCCGTGCGTTGGCCTATCAAGACGCCCCGGCGACAGGAGGAATGAAACCTGCCGCCAGGCTGAGTCGTTAATGAGCGTAGAACCGGTGAACCGGTCGCGGCGGGCCTCCTGTTGCCATGGCGTTGACCAGTGAACGCCCCTATCGCCACTTCCCGCGAGGTAGCTCATGTTTCGCCCCGGAGCGCGCTTCATTAACCC
>JACCYK010000448.1 GCA_013696525.1 Chloroflexia bacterium | reverse complement strand
CGACAACTGCGAGTGCTGCCTGACCGGGGTGACGGGGGGCGGCGTGGTCCGCACCGAGGCGGCGGACGCCACGCTCGTCCTCTTCGCCACCGAGCTGGGGGACGAGGCGGAGCGCCAGGCCACCGGCTTCGTCCGCTGGATCGACCCCACCACCAACGGCGGCATGACCCTGGAGAGCGTCGGCCCGATCACTTACGAATGGCGGGTCGAGACCGAGCGCGAGATCCGGGGCACGATGGCGGTCAACGGCGAAGGCGAGGAGCCCTTCGTCCTCTTCGTCACCGACGCCGGCTCGGCCCAACCCGGCAACGACACGGCGCGTCTCCAAGTCGGCGATCTCGACGCCACCGAGGGCGGCGACCGGTTCGGCTACCAGGCCGCCGGCATCGTCGTCGGCGGCGACATCCAATTCCTCGACACGCCCTGATACCGGCCGGCTGAGCTTGCCAAACCATCGTCAGCCGCATTGCCGCTAGAAATCGGGCGTGGACACGATCGCCGGTGGCAGTTGGCTACCGCTATCGAGCAACGCGGCGTCGACTTGCTCAACCGTGAGATTGGTGGCGTCGCGGAGGTTGACACCCGACATCGTGGCGGTCGTCAGATCGGCGCCGAGCATGTTGGCGCCCTGGAAATCAGTGCCGATGAGGACGGCGCCATTCAGATTGGTTCCATTCAGGAGCGCGTCGCGAAGTACCGTGCCCTGCAACGTTGCTTGCCGCAGGTCGGCGCCGGTCAGATCCGCGCCGGTGAGGTTCGCCTGGCTCATATTGGCACGGACGAATAGAGCCCCCGTCAATTGCGCCCCGGACAGGTTTGCGCTGTCAAGGTCCGCCCCGCTGAAATCGGTGCCGATCAGATCGGCCTCGAAAAAATCCACGCCGGCGAGCTTCGCGCTGCGTAAATCAGCGAACCGCAGACATACATTCGTTAGATTAAGGCTCGACCCGGAGAAGACCGCCCGCGCGAGATTCATCCCGGACAGATCAATGCATTCGGCGCCGTCTCGCGCGCTGTCGCGCCGGCTGATGACTTTCAACACCGCATCAACGTCGAGCGGGATGTCGCGGACGCTGTTGGGCACCGACGAGTCGCCCTCGGCGGCGGCAACCGGAGTTCCATTCACCGCCGCCAACCGCTGGCGGGCGAAGGCGGCCAGGATCTCCATCACCGTCTCGTGATCGCGCTCCGAATCACGGGCGATCCGCTCCAGGGCGTAGATGCCGCCCAGCCGGATCGTCAGGTCGGCATCGCCCAACTGGCCGACCGCCCGCGTGAAGCGGTCGGTGATCTGCCCTTCTTGACTGACGAACAGCGACTCCGAGGTGTTGCCGAGCTGTTGCCAGGCAAAGATGAGCCCGGCCAGCACCGCGACCCCGCCCAGGATTTGGCCGAGTGTCGCCCGCGACGAGTTCTCGATGTCGAAAATCTCGCGCTCGGTCAGCTCGGTGCTGCGCCGCCAGGCCGCCGCCTGCCAGCGCGGCACCTGCCAGAGCAGCCAGACCGCCCAGATCGCGACGCTCATTAGGAGCAACGCGAGCGGCCAATCGCCGCTTACCTCCCCAATCAGCGGCAGCACCCACCCGGTATTGGCCGCCACGACCGCGATGAGGGCCAGCCCCAACCCGAACAAGCCGATGATCGGGATGACAACGCCCATGCTGAGGCGGACCCAGAACGGCGCCCGCGTCATCGCGTTGTCGGACAGCGCCTCGACCGCCTCCGGCTCGTCCTCGGGCAACGGCTCCGCCACGGGCTCGGCCGCCGCCTCGGACGCCGCGTCCGATGCGTTCAGTGTATCAGCCTCCCGCCCAGGTTCACCCTGAATGGACATCACTTGGCCCTCGAGGCGCCGGCCGATCAGCCAAAGCAGCACGATCCGAATGAGCAGCATCCCCGGCGTCCTCGCTAGTCCCAATTCGAGCCAGGCGTATATCGCCCATTATGCGATGTGAACGACAGCCAAGAAGAATGTCGGCGGGCATCCCTCGCACTCGCGCCCTGGCGGTTGCCCTCATGCGCTGTCCTTGATACTATCCCCTCTCCCTGTGCCTGCCGAGCGTCGCCGGCAGCACTTCGGGTCGGTCGCCCGCGCGATGCCACCTACACGTAAGGAGCACCAACGTGTCAACGACGGATATTGTCGCCGCCCAGACGCTCGTCGCCGAGGTCGCCAAGGGCCGGTATTCGCGCCGGCAGCTCGTCCAGCGTGGTCTCGCCCTCGGCCTGTCCCTGTCCGCGATCAGCCAGTTGCTCGCCGCCACCGAGACCGCCGCGCTCCGCCGGGGACCAAGCTTGGCCGCCGCCCGCGCCTTTCCGGCCGCCCAGGGCGAGCCGACACCCGGCGGCACCGTGACCCTTGGCTACAGTAGCGAACCGCCCACCATGGACCCGCGGGTCTCCGGCGCCACCCACGCCTGGCGGCTCTTCTACAACATTTTCGATCCCCTGGTCGTCTTCGATCAGGAAAGCGGCGAGTTCCTGCCGGGGCTGGCGACCGAATGGTCGCTCTCCGACGATAACCTTACCTACACCTTCGCGTTGCGCGAAGGCGTTACCTTCCACGACGGCACCCCGTTCGATGGCGAAGCGGTCAGGTACACGTTCGACAGCATTCTTGACCCCGAGCTGCTGTCCCTGACCGCGATCGGCTATCTCGGCCCCTACGAGCGAACCGACGTCATCGACCCGTTGACGATCGACGTGGTCTTCCGGGAGCCGTATGCCCCATTCCTGAATAACCTGGCGCACAGCGTGCTCTCCCCCGTCTCGCCGACCGCGGCCGAGGAGCTGGGCCCGGACTTTGGCCGGAGCCCCGTCGGCACCGGTCCCTTTATCTTCCAGGAATGGCAGCAGCAGCAATCGATGACGTTGGTCCGCAACCCGGACTACAACTGGCCGATCGCCGCCTATCAGCACGAAGGGCCGGCCTATCTCGATCAGGTCGTGGTCCGCTTCATCATCGAGGCGACTACCCTGATGGGGACCCTCCAAAACGGGGAGTCGGACATCATCGACGCGGTGTTGCCGCAAGAGGTCACGAACCTGCAAGGCGACAGCAACTACCAGATCTTCCTGCCGGCGGTGCCGGGATCGCCCCAGGTCCTACCGCTCAATGCCGCCAAGGCGCCAACCGATGACATCGCCGTCCGCCAGGCCATCCTGTACGCCCTGGACATGGAAACGATCATCGACACCCTCTGGTACGGCACCCGCCCCGCCGCCCAGGGACCGCTCTCATCGCCGACCCTCGGCTACAACCCGGCCGTCGAGGAACTGTACCCATACGATCCGGAACGGGCGGCCACCCTGCTCGACGAGGCCGGCTGGGTGCGCGGCGCCGATGGCATCCGAGAAAAGGATGGTGAGCGCCTGCACCTGGAATACCTGACCTTCTCCGGTGTCCAGGGGCAGGCGGGCGAGCTGGTCCAGGCCTACCTGCTGGAAGCCGGGATGGAAGTAAACCTGCAGCAGGTCGAATACGCGGCCATGGCGGCGGCCTTCCTCGCCGGCGATCACAACATCGCCCGCGTCTACTTCTCGCACACCGACCCGGTCGTGCTGACCACGCTCTACCACAGTCGCAATATCCCCGGCACCAACTTCAACCGGACCATGAAGGAGGACCCGGAGCTGGACGCCATGCTCGACGCGGCCACGGCCGAGCTGGACGCGGAGGCTCGGGTGGAGCAATACCACGCGATCCAGCAATACATCATGGATCAGGCGATCACGGTCCCGCTCTGGGAAGAAGTCGTGCTCTGGGGCGCCACGGCCGAGATCCAAGGCATCCACTTCCAGCCGCTCGGCGGCGTCTGGTTCTACGATGTCTGGCGGCAGCAAGCGTAGCTCTCACCCGCGGGCATGGGGCGCTTCGCTGAAAGCGCCCCGTGACCCACCACGCTGACGCGTCGACGTCGCGGACGGCCACCGCCGCCTACGGACCTCTGGTCGCTCACTGGAATCCGAGAGGCGCCCGGAACGTACTCAGTCCTGGAAGGACTTCGTGATGCTCAGCGCGAACTTTTAGTGGCCCCGTGGGCACCAGCGCCCGCTGCCGCCTCGGTGCGATTTCGACAATGACCAAGGAGCCGCCGTGGGACAATACGCCCGGAACCGCCTATTGTTGACGATTCCGGTCCTGATCGGGGTCTCGCTTCTGACGTTCTCGATCCTGCACCTGATCCCCGGCGACCCGGTCCAGATGCTGCTGGGTGACATGGGCGGCGGCTCCGCCGCCGGTGATCTCTCGGAGGATGCCTACAACAACCTGCGGGAGCAGCTCGGGCTCGACGATCCGATCCCGGTTCAATACCTCAACTACGCGGCCAACGCCGCGCGGGGCGATTTTGGCCGGTCCTTCCAGACGAACCGGCCGGTCCGCGATTCAATCGTCGAAGTGTTGCCCTACACGTTTCAGCTCACCGTGGTCGGCTTAGGGTTCGCGATCGTCCTCGGCGGCGGCCTCGGTATCATCGCCGCCCTGCGCCACAACACCTGGGTCGATCGCCTGACAATGATGGTGTCGCTCGGCGGCCTGGCGATGCCGAGCTTTTGGCTCGGCTTCGTCCTGATCCAGGTCTTCGCCCTGCGCCTCCAAGTGCTGCCCAGTACCGGCAGCGAGGGAATTGCAACGCTGATCCTGCCGGCCGCCACCCTGGGACTGGTGGCCTCCGGGGTCGTTGCCCGCCTGGTGCGCTCCACCATGCTTGAAGTCCTGCGCCAGGAGTATGTCGTCACCGCTCGCGCCAAAGGGCTCGGCGAACGCGTCGTCATCCTCCGGCACGCGCTGCGCAATGCGCTGATCCCGGTGGTGACGATCGTCGGCCTCCAGTTTGGGGCGCTGCTGGCCGGCGCCGTCATCGTTGAAACGGTGTTCGCCCGCCGGGGGCTGGGGCGGCTCGCGGTCGAAGCGATCCTACGCCGCGACTTTCCCATGGTCCAAGGCACGATCCTGGTGGCCGCCGTTGGCTACGTGATCGTCAATCTCATCGTCGACCTGTCGTACGCGTGGCTCGATCCCCGCATCAAGTACGGCTAGGAGGCAGGATGGCGGTGAGTCAAGGGGCGCCGGCCCAACCGTTGCTGCTCCGAGCCGAAGCCGGGGCCAGCGGCGATCGCCGATTACAAGCGCTGCATCGGCTGCTGCGCCATCGCGGGGCCGTGATTGGCTTTGTCCTGCTCCTGGTCATGATCCTGGCCGCCCTGACCGCGCCCCTCCTCACCGGCTACGACCCGATCAAGATCAACCCGCCCGTACGGAATCAAGCCCCCGGCGGCGAGCATTGGTTCGGTACCGATCAGTTTGGGCGGGACATCTTCACCCGGGTCGTCTACGGCGCTCGCATCTCCCTGCCGGTCGGCTTCATCGCGGTCGGCATCGCCGCCGTGGTGGGCCTGGCGCTCGGGCTCTTGGCCGGATACTACGGCAAGCTGCTCGATGCCGCGATCATGCGTGTGATCGATGTGATGCTCGCCTTTCCCGGCATCCTCCTCGCCCTGGTCGTGGTGGCGATCCTCGGACCGAGCCTCGTCAACGTGATGATCGCGGTCGGCATCAGCGAAATCCCCCGCTACACCCGGTTGGTGCGCGGCTCGGTCCTGTCGGCCAAGGAAAACCTCTACGTCGACGCCGCCCGCGTCACCGGGGTCAGGGACCTGGCCATCCTGGCCCGGCATATTCTGCCGAACGTGATCGGCCCGATCGTGGTCCTCGCCACGCTCTCGTTGGGGACCGCGATCCTGGCCGCCGCCGGGCTTTCCTTTCTGGGGCTCGGCGCCCAACCGCCGAACCCGGAATGGGGGGCGATGCTGGCGGACGGCCGGCAATCGCTCGGCAGCCAGTGGTGGATCTCGACCATGCCCGGGCTTGCCATCGCCATCACCGTCCTCGCCGTCAACATGGCCGGCGACGGTCTGCGTGACGTGCTCGACCCCAGGTTACGAGTCTAGCAACCGGCAACGGCGGCAACCGGACCGCTGTCCATGCCGCCAGCGGAGAGGACCTGTTTGTGATTATCGTCAACGACCGCGCCCCGGATACCGTCGCCCCCGACCTGCTGGCACGGCTGCGCCGGATCCCGCCGGCGACCATTGGCCATGTCCTCGCCTTCGGCTTCATGGACACCGCCCTCCGCCCGATCGGCCAGCGCCGGTTCTCGCTCTGTGGACCGGCGACCACGGTACGCACGATGGCGATCGACAGCACCGTCGTCCACCACGCGATCGACGTGGCCCAACCGGGCGACGTCCTCGTCATCGACCGCACCGGCGACACCAAGCACGCCTGTTGGGGCGAGATGACCTCGCTGGCGGCCAAGGTGCGCGGCCTGGCCGGGACGATCGTCGATGGTCCGGCGACCGATGTCGTGGAAATTGACGAGATGGGCTACCTCGTCTTCAGCCGCGGCATCTCTCCCATCACGACGCGGTCGTTAGCCCAATTTGGTGAGATCAACACCGTCGTCCAGTGCGGCGGGGTCACGGTCGCTCCCGGCGACATCATCCTCGCCGACGACAACGGCGTGCTCGTCCTCAACCCCGACCAGGTCGCGGAATTGGTCGAGCACTGCGAGCCGATCGCTCAACGGGAGCCGGCGACCCGGCAGCGGCTGAGCAGCGGCGAGCCACTCTCCGAGCTGTCGAACGCCAGGGCCAAGATCGAGGCGGCCCTCGCGGCGCAAACCGGTGGGCATTAGCCGCGGCCGAGCGTTGAGCCTAGCGCCTCCGTCTCGAAGGAGGCTATCGTGAGCGCCGGTCAGCCTCCCCATATCCTCGTCATCACCTGCCACGACCTTGGGCGCTATCTCGGCTGCTACGGCGTCGGCACGGTCCGGACGCCAAATATTGACGCGCTGGTGGCGGCGGGAGCGCGCTTCACCCATGCCTACACCACCGCGCCCCAGTGCAGCCCGAGCCGGGCCGCCCTGGCGACCGGCCGCTATCCGCATTGCAACGGCGTGATGGGTCTCACCCACGACCGCTTCGGCTGGGACTTGCGCCCCGAGGAGCAAACGATCGCGAGCTTGCTCCAAGAGCGGGGCTACAAAACCCACCTCTTCGGCTTGCAGCATGTGACGGCCCACGTCGAGCGGCTTGGCTTCGACACCGTCCACACCCGCGGGCTGGGACCGGTCGTCGCGGCCGAGGTCGGCACCCTGCTGGCCAGCACGGACGCATCGCGGCCTCTCTATCTGGAGATAAATCTCGAAGAGCCGCACCGCCCATTCGACCAGGGCGGCGTCGCCCTGGATTTCGCCCTTGGGACCACAATCCCGCCCTACCTGCCTGACTCCGCGGCGGCACGCGAGGAGTTTGCCGCTTTTCAGGGCGCGGTCGCCGTCGCCGATCACACGGTCGGCCAAATCCTCGCCGCCCTTGACCAATCCGGTCTGACGGAACAGACGCTGGTGCTTTTCACCACCGATCATGGCATCGCCATGCCGGGCGCGAAATGCACCCTCACCGATGCCGGCCTCGGTACCGCCCTGATCATTCGCTGGCCGGCTGGCGGCGTTGCCGGCGGCAAGGTCGTTTCGCCCCTGATCAGCAATATCGACATCCTGCCGACGTTGCTCGAAGCAAGCCGCGCGCGCATTCCGGCTCAGGTCCAAGGCCGATCTTTCCTACCAGTGCTTACGGGATCACCGTATGTAGTCCGTTCCGAAATCTTCGCCGAGAAGACATATCACAGCTATTACGACCCGATGCGGGCGATCCGCACCAATCGCTACTCTTATATCCGCAACTTCGAAACAACCTTCCTGGTTGAAGTGCCGGGTGACATCCAGGCCGGGGCGATCTTTCGCGACGATCCGTCTGCCTATACCGGGGCAACTCATCCGCCGGTCGAGCTCTATGACCTGGCTCAAGACCCGCACCAGCGGACAAACCGGGCCGGCGATCCCGCCCTGGCCGCGTCTGAGCGCGACCTCGCCCGCCGCCTCTGGCGCTGGATGGAGGAGACCGCCGACCCGCTCCTGGCCGGCCCGGTGCCGTCGCCATCGTACCGGCGGGCGATGGCGGACCGTGTCGCCGGCACCCGGTGAGGGCCGAGGTATGACGCCTCGACCGGCCACCGTTTCCAGCGCCTTCTCGTCATCGCCCGCCGCCGGCCTCGTTATTGGGTACACTTTCCGTCAGCATCGATGCCTCGCGGACAGGCGCGGCCTTCCGCCAAGGTCAATTTGGAGCGTGTACACAATGACCACCCCTCCAACAAATGCGGACAACGGTAAGACCTCGGGAACCATCCTCAAAGAGCGCGGCTCCAACACGCCCATTCCCGCGGCCGAGCTGTTGCGAGCGGACGCTGGCGATGTCGAGGCCCGGACCATCACGATGGACCGCTCCGGCGCCGAACGGGTGACGGCCGAACGGGTGGTCATGAGTAAATCGGGGGCAAAGACGATTGAAGCTCGTTCGGCCCGGCTCGACGACTCCGGCGCCATGACCGTGCGAGCCGAGCAAGCGGTGCTGCAGTCGAGCTCCGCCCTGGCCATCATGGCGGCGGAGGCGCGGATCGTGACGAGCAAGGTTGGTCTGGTTTCCGCCGGCACCGCCACCTTCGAGCCCGGTTCCAAGGTGCTTGTCTTCGCCGGCACCGCCGATGGCGACGTTCGCCCGGCGGTGAATACGATCGGGGCCGCCGCGTTCGGCGCGGCGCTGGGCTTCGTGCTGCTCGTTATCGGTCGCGTGGTTCGCCGGGGCGCTCGCTAGTCACCGGCACATCGCACCGCCCGGTTGCTCAGCACCATGCTGGACGGGCGCCAAAGGAGGCTACGATGAGCGCGGGCAAACGATTCCTCACCTTCCTCAGCGGGAGCGTGCTCGGGGCCGCGGTCGGCACCGCCACCGCCGTCCTGTGGGCGCCCCGGAGCGGCACCGAAATGCGCGGTCGCCTGATCGACCGCATCCGGCAGGCGCGGCTGGCCGGGGCCGAGGCCAAGGCCGCCAAGGAAGACGAGCTGATCCAGAAATTCCGCGAGGATGTCGAAGACCCGACCGCCCTCCGGGACGAGGAAGCCAAGCGCCGAGTCGAGGCGGCACAAGCGGTAGCCGCCATCGGCCTCGGCCTCAACGCCCCCGGCGCCATCGCCGCCCAAGAGGCCGCCTTGCGCCGCGCAGACGCCGTCAGCACGCCGCGGGTCGCCCCCACTTCCGACACCGACCCTAAACGCGGCACCTAGCGACATGCTCCCGCCCGCTCCAGCCGGCGCTTGCATGTTCCGGCCCGGCGCGGGACACTGCGGGCCAGGAGCCAGCGTCGCGAACAGGGCACACCCGAGAGGTTACATCCGGGATGGCTTCGCGTTCGCCAACTATGAAGGAGCGAGGGGATGACGACGACGATCGAGCGGCCGCCAGCTGATACGGCGGCCAAACCGGCCGGCGGCTTTGATACGCGGCACAAGAGCCGGACCATGCTCGACGGCAACGACCGGGCCGGCGCTCGGGCCATGCTCAAAGGAACCGGCTACACCGATGAAGACCTGAAGCGGCCGATCGTCGGCGTCGCCCACTGCTGGATCGAGACGATGCCATGCAATCTCAACCAGCGCCGGATCGCCAAGCATGTCAAGGACGGCATCCGCGCCGCCGGCGGCACCCCGATGGAGCTGAACACGGTCTCCATCTCCGACGGCGTGACGATGGGTACCGAGGGCATGAAGACCTCGCTCGTCTCCCGCGAGATCATCGCCGACTCGGTCGAGCTGGTCGGCCGCGGCCACATGTTCGATGCGGTGATCGGGATCGGCGCCTGCGACAAGACGCTGCCCGGCCTGGCGATGGCCCTGGTCCGGCTCGACGTACCCGGCCTGCTCCTCTACAGCGGCACGATCATGCCGGGCGAATGGCACGGCAAAGAAGTGACCATCCGCTCCGTCTACGAGGCGATCGGGGCCAACGCCGCCGGCAAGATGAGCGATGAGGACCTGAAAGAGCTGGAGGACCGCGCCTGCCCCGGCGCCGGCGCCTGCGGCGGCCAGTACACGGCGAACACAATGGCGATGGCGATGGAATTCATCGGCCTCTCGCCGCTGGGGTCCGCCTCCGCTCCCGCCATCGACGCCCGCAAGGAAGAAGCCGGCAAACGGACCGGCGAGCTGATCATCGAGGTCCTGGAACGCGGCCTCCGCCCGACCGACATCCTCACCCGCGAAGCGTTCGAGAACGCGATCGCCGGCGTCGCCGCCAGCGGCGGCTCCACTAACGCGGTGCTTCACTTGCTGGCCTTGGCCCGCGAGGTCGGGGTCCAACTCACGATCGACGATTTCGATGCCATCTCCCGCCGGACGCCGCTCATCTGCGACCTGATGCCGGGTGGCAAGTACGCCGCTGTCGATCTCGATCGGGCCGGGGGCACCAAGCTGGTGGCAAAGCGGCTGGTGGAGGCCGGGCTGGTCCACGGTGATCAGATAACGGTCACCGGCCGCTCCTTCGCCGACGAAGCGGCGGACGCGGAAGAGACCGCGGGGCAGGACGTGGTGCATACCGCGGCCGATCCGATCAAGGACTCCGGCGGTCTCGTCATCCTGCACGGCAACCTGGCGCCGGAGGGGGCGGTGGTGAAACTGTTCGGCTACGAGCGGCTCCATCACACCGGTCCGGCCCGGGTCTTCAACTCCGAGCACGCCGCCCACGACGCCGTCGCTCACAACCAGATCGTCGATGGCGACGTGCTGGTGATCCGCTACGAGGGCCCGAAAGGCGGCCCCGGCATGCAGGAGATGCTGAGCATCACCGCCGCCCTGGTCGGCCAGGGCTTCAGCAACTCGGTGGCGCTGATCACGGACGGCCGCTTCAGCGGCGCCACCAAGGGGTTGATGATCGGCCATGTGGCGCCGGAAGCCGCGGTCGGCGGCCCCATCGCCGCCGTGCAAGAAGGCGACACGATCGTGATCGATATCGAAAACCGCCGGATCGACGTCGAGATCGCGCCCGACGAGCTGGCCGGCCGCTTGGCCCAGTGGTCGCCGCCGCCGCCAAACTACACCAGCGGCGTCCTCGCCAAATACGCCGCCCTGGT
>JACCYK010000383.1 GCA_013696525.1 Chloroflexia bacterium | reverse complement strand
TTGTCGGACGCCGGCGGTCGCCTGACCGCCGGCGTCGCATCCCTGTTAAAATCGGGCGAGCTCGTTACTGGCAGGCTTCACAGTCGACCGCGAAGTCAAGGTCGCCGTCCGCCATCGATTCGCTGGGGGCGTCGCCGCGGACCACGGTGAGGTCGGCCGAAGCGCTGCGGGCCTTCATCCAGCGGGGTTGGAAGCCGCGCCGGTTGACGTCCACGGTCGATTTCTCCGCCTGGGTAGCGCCGCGGCCGCGCAGGTAGTACGTGGTCTTGAGACCCTGCCGCCAGGCGTCGAGGTACATGTCGCTCAGTTGCCGGCCGGAGACCTCCGCCACGTAGAGGTTCAACGACTGCCCCATGTCGATCCACTTCTGGCGCCGCGCGGCGCAGGCGACCAACCAACTGGGATCGATCTCGAACGCGGTCGGGAACCGTTCTTTGAGGTCATCCGGCACCCGCTCGATGGCCTGGACCGAGCCGTCGAAATACTTGAGGTCATCGAGCATCTCGGCGTCCCACAAGCCCCGCGTGGCGAGGTCATGGACAAGCTGCTCG
This sequence comes from Chloroflexia bacterium, assembly GCA_013696525.1. Taxonomy (GTDB): domain Bacteria; phylum Chloroflexota; class Chloroflexia; order Thermomicrobiales; family UBA6265; genus JACCYK01. The sequence continues at coordinate 12,331 of JACCYK010000383.1, read as the reverse complement.
TTGACGACGGTGAACTCGCCCGACAGGTTGCTCTTGACGTACAGGTTCGTATACAGCGGCTCGATCGACTGGCTGACGCCCTGGATGTTTGCAATCGTCGCCGTCGGCGCGATCGCCATCGTGTTGCTGTTGCGCATCCCGTGGGCCGCGATCGCGGACCGCGCCACGTCCCAATCGAGCGTCGCGCCGAGATCGACGGCCACCGGCTCGCCGCGTTCCGCCGCCAGCAAGGGGATGGTGTCGAGAGGCAGCAGGCCGCGGTCCCATTTCGAGCCGGGGAACGATGGGTAGGCGCCCCGCTCCGCCGCCAGCTCGGTCGAGGCCAGGATCGCGTAATAGGAGATGGCTTCCATGCTCTGATCGGCGAAGGCCACCGCCGCTTCGGAGGCGTAGCCAAGGCCGACCTTCCAGAGGGCATCCTGGAACCCCATCAGCCCCAGCCCCACGGGCCGGTGCTGGAGATTCGAGTGGCGGGCCTCGGTGATTGGGTAGTGGTTGAGATCGATCACATTGTCCAGCATCCGCAACGCGATGCGTACGGTCTCGCGCAGCCGCTCTTGGTCGAGCCCGCCATCCGTGATGTGGTCGGCTAGGTTGACCGAGCCTAGGTTGCAGACCGCCGTCTCGTCTTCGCTCGTGTTGAGCAAGATCTCGGTGCAAAGGTTCGAATTGTGAACGACTCCGACGTGGTCCTGCGGGCTCCGCACGTTCGCCGCGTCCTTGAACGTGATCCAGGGGTGGCCGGTCTCGAACACCGCCGTCAGCATCCGTCGCCAAAGGTCGGTGGCACGTAGCCGCCGGACGTTTGTGATCTCTCCACGATCGACAGCCGCTTCATACTCGGCGTACCGGGCGGCGAACGCCTTGCCATAGAGGTCGTGCAGGTCGGGCGCATCGCTGGGGCTAAACAAGGTCCATTCGGCGTCCTGCTCGACTCGCTGCAAAAACAGATCCGGCACCCAGTGCGCGGTGTGCATGTCGTGCGTGCGGCGGCGCTCGTCGCCGGTGTTCTTGCGCAGGTCGATGAACTCCTCAACGTCGAGGTGCCAAGTTTCGAGGTAGGCGCAGACGGCGCCCTTCCGCTTGCCGCCCTGGTTGACGGCCACCGCCGTGTCGTTCGCCACTTTGAGAAACGGCACCACGCCCTGGCTTTGGCCGTTGGTGCCCTTGATGTGGCTGCCCAGGGCGCGGACTTGGGTCCAGTCGTTGCCGATACCGCCGCTCCACTTCGAGAGCAGCGCGTTGTCCCGGATCACTTTGAAAATGTTGCCGAGGTCGTCGCTGATGGTTGATAGGTAGCAGGATGACAGTTGCGGATAGCGGGTGCCGGAGTTGAACAACGTCGGCGTCGAGGGACAGAAGCGGAAGGTCGAGATCAGGTTGTAGAACTCGATCGCCCGGCCTTCACGGTCTGACTCACCCATGGCCAAGCCCATCGCGACCCGCATCCAAAGCATCTGCGGTAGCTCCAGGCGGCGGCCGCGATAGTGGATCAGGTAGCGATCATAGAGGGTCTGGAGACCGAGGTACTGGAAATCGAGGTCGCGCTCCGGTTTGATCGCGGCGCCCAAGCGGGCCAGGTCGAGCTGCAGCAGGTCGGGCGCGAGCAACTCATGCTCGACCGCTTGGTGGATGTACTCGGCGAAGGCCGGTGGGTAGAGGGCGCCCGCCTCGTCGAGGCCGACCCGCCGGCCCAGGGCCTCGGCGTAAATGCCGCGCAGCAAGGCGCGGGTGGCAACCGTGGAATAGGCGGGGTCTTGCTCGATCCGGGCGCGGGCGGCGAGCACGATCAGTCGTTCGACGTCGATCAGGCGAGCGCCTTGGTGCGTGCTGGCGAGGACTTCGTCGGCGATCGCTTTAGTGGAGACGCGATCGGCGTTGCCGGCACAGGCCTCCGCGATCCAGGAGCGGAGCAGGGAGAGATTGAGCAAAATCTCCTGGCCATCGGCGTCGAGCAGCCGGAGCGAGCTTTCGTCGCGGCGCCGGGCCCGTGCCTCGCGGTACAAAATGTAGCGACGGGCGACGGCGAAGGCGCCGGCGGCCATCAGCTGGCGCTCGACCTCATCTTGGATGGCTTCGACTTCAGCGACGCCTTTGGCGCCGTGCTGCCGGCCGATCTCGGTCAACACGCTGTCGGTGATGCCGTCGATTTGCGTCGCCACGGCCGACCGCAGCGGGTCCGGGAACGGACACCCTAACTCCGCTCGATAGGCCATCTCAATCGCGTGGCTGATCCGGGAGCGGTCGAACGGCGCTTCCCGGCCGTCACGCTTGATGACGGTGCGAAGAGCGGCGCCGCTGTCCGCGGCACCGGTGCGATCGTCGGTATCCGATCGGTGATTGACCGTGGTGGACATGGTGTCTCCTGCGTCGACGAGTCGCTCGACCTCTGTCGAGCCGGTGGACGGTGCGGCCGAGGCTCCGGTTTCGTTCATGGGCGGGGAGTAGCGTGGCGGGTCGGCGATGAGCGGAAAACCGCCCGGACAGGAAACGATCGGTCTGGTGGTCAACCATGGCGGCGAGCATCGACCACTGACGCTGACCGCGCCTGGCGGCCGCTTCCGCAGTCACGCGCCTAGTATACCACTAGATATAGGGCTTGTCGATGGTTTGCAGTACATCTTGTAGTGCGGATGCGCGTGTGACGGTGAGGCACCATTTCCTCTGGACGATATGTACGTACATAAATCGAAACCACCCTCCTTCCTAATGATAGTGTACGTACACATTGCCGGTTTGTCCATAGTGGCACCGCTTGGCGGCGCCGCGGATAGGCTGATCGTCGGGACCCGGTAGCAAGCGGAACCGTCCGCGAAAGGTCTATACTCTGGGCGCCCCGCGGAGTGACGCGAGGGACCGACGGCTAAGGAGTAGGTGCATGGCTCTCGCCACCATCCCCGGCTATCCCCGGATTGGCAAGCAGCGCGAACTCAAGCGGGCGCTTGAAGGGTTTTGGTCCGGCAAGCTCACTGAAGACGATGTCGTAGCGGCGGCGGCGGCGGGTAATCGCGCCAATTGGAGCGCCCAGCAAACGGCCGGCCTCGATCTCATCCCCGTGAACGACTTTTCGCTTTACGACCAGGTCCTGGACGCTACGGCACTGGTCGGCGCGGTGCCGGCCCGCTACGAGTGGAGCGGGAACCAGGTCGATCTCGATACTTACTTTGCCATGGCCAGGGGCCGTGCCGGCGACCGGGACGTCGTGGCGATGGAAATGACGAAGTGGTTCGATACGAACTACCACTATCTGGTGCCGGAGCTGGCGCCGGATACCGCGTTCCGGCTCTCCTCGGACCAGCCATTCACCCAGCTCGCCGCGGCAAAGGCCGCTGGTGTCCGCGCGAAGATGGCGCTGATCGGGCCGGTCTCGTATCTGCTGCTGGCCAAGTCGACGGAGGACGAGTTTTCGCCGCTTCAACTGTTAGACCACTTGCTCCCGATTTATGCCGAGGTGGTGTCGAACCTGGCGGCGGCAGGGGCGGAGTGGATTCAGTTCGATGAGTCAATGCTGGTGATGGATCGGACGGCGGTTGAGCTCGAGGCCATCGCGCGAGCCTATACGGCACTGGCCGACGTCAAAGGCTCGGCCAAGCTTGTCGTCCATACCGCCTACGATCATGTCGGCGCCTCATTTGGAACGCTGACCACGCTCCCGATCGACGGGATCGGGTTCGACTTCGTGCGCGGTCCGGAGAACCTCGATCTGATCGAGCGGAGCGGGTATCCAGCCGACAAGGTTCTGGTTGCAGGGGTCATCGACGGTCGGAACATCTGGACGGCGGACCTCGGGCAATCGCTCGACCTGCTCAAGCGCATCGCGCAACGAGTGCCGGTTGATCGGTTGCACGTCTCGTCGTCGAGCACGCTGCTCCATGTGCCGCTCGATGTCCGGCTCGAAACCGAGATCGATCCCGCGATCGTTCCCTGGCTGGCGTTCGCCGAGCAAAAGCTGGCCGAGCTTGCCATCCTGACGCGCGGCTTGAACGAGGGTGAGCAGATGATCGTGGGAGAACTTGCTGCCAACCGGGAGATCATCGCGCGGCGAAATGCCTCCCCGCTCCGGCGTGATCCGGCCGTGCGCGAGCGCCTCGCAAGGCTGTCCGACGCGGACATGACGCGATCGGCGCTCTTTGCCGAGCGCGTGGCCCCGCAGCGCGACCGCTTGCATCTCCCGGCCCTGCCAACCACGACGATCGGGTCATTTCCGCAGACGCCCGAAGTCCGCGTCTCCCGGCGGAAGGCCGAGCGTGGCGAGATTTCCGCCGCGGCGCATGACTCGTTCGTTGAAGACCAGATTCGAGCCGTCATCGCGGAGCAAGAAGCGCTGGGGCTGGACGTGCTGGTCCACGGCGAGTTCGAGCGCAACGACATGGTGCAATATTTCGGTGAACAGTTGGTTGGCTTCGTCTTCACGCGGCATGCCTGGGTCCAGAGCTACGGGTCACGCTATGTGCGGCCGCCGGTGATCGTCGGTGACGTCTCCCGCCCGGAGCCGATGACCGTTCGCTGGTCGGCCTTTGCCCAAAGCCTGACCGAGCGGCCGGTGAAGGGGATGCTGACGGGGCCGGTGACGATCTTGAACTGGTCGTTCGTCCGGGACGACCAGCCGCGGGCCGACACCTGCCGCCAGATCGCGCTGGCGATCCGAGACGAGGTCGCCGACCTCGATCGGGCTGGGATCAAGGTGATCCAAGTCGACGAGCCCGCCTTGCGCGAAGGCGTGCCGTTGCGCAAGGAAGACCAGGCCGAGTACCTCCAAATGGCGGTTGAGAGCTTCCGGCTGGCGACCGCGGTGGCCCGCCCGGAGACGCAAATCCACTCCCACATGTGCTACAGCGAATTCGGCGAGATCATCGGCAGCATCGAAGCGCTGGACGCGGACGTGGTGTCGATCGAGAATGCGCGCTCGGGGTTGGAGATGCTCAAAGTCTTCCACCAGCACGGCTACGACAAGGGCGTCGGCCCCGGTGTCTACGACATTCACTCGCCGCGGGTGCCGCCGGTCGCGGAGATCATGGCGGCGGTCGAGGCGACGCTCGACGTGCTTGATCGCGCCCAGGTCTGGGTCAATCCCGACTGTGGGTTGAAGACGAGACAGCAGCCGGAGGTTCGCGCCGCGCTCGCGAACATGGTTGAGGCGACCCGCGCGGTGCGAGCCAAGCTGCCCGTCTCGGCTAGGTGAACGAGGCGGCCCAGGCAGCGGCCGCCAACCCGGCGGCCGCGGCGTCCTGTCGGTTGCCGGTGGCGTCAAAGGTCAACCGACGGACTTGTCCGCCAAAGGCCCGCGGGCTATCGAATGTCCAACGCCGGACGTCGGTCAGCGTGTCCTGCTCCAGCCAACCCCGGGTCACAATCCAGCGGTCGCCAGTAGATTCACCAAAGAGGACGATGCCAGCACCGCGCCAGCTAAAGAGCTCAGCGTCAATGTTCACCGAGCTGGTCGGCGATTGCCGATGACGATTGTTCGACGGGACCATACCTATCTCCGCTGGGCGCGAAACGCGAACGAAAACCAGGTCGTGAAACAGCAGCGCCGTCCCCCAAGGACGGCGCTGCAATAAGCCTAGCAAAGCGGCTCAGCGACGTCATTGGGCGTAGATGCTAATTCCGGCACGCCGGAATTGGTTGGCGGCTAGGGGAATTGATCGAGCTTGAGCAGGGGATCGGCAAGGTCGCCGCTGGCCGGTTCCCAGGGCAGCCGGGCGCGGACGAAGTGCTCATGGTCAAGCATCCGCCAATGCCGGCGTTCGCCCGCGGCATCCAAATCGAAGCGGGTTGGGTCGCCAACCTGCGACGCATGGGCGAGAACCGCGGCCGCCTTTTGCCGCAAGCGATCGGTGATGTCGATCCGGGTCGTGATGTCTTCTTCCCGCACACCGAGCCGTTGTCTCGCCTCCATCGACAAGTGTCGAAACGGCCCCTCGTTCTTTTCAGCAAACTTTAAGAGCAAATCACGCGGCGTGGCCGTGTAGTAGAGGGCGTCGACCGTCCAGGGTGGTCCGAGCTCCGGTCGATGGCCGGCTTGAGCCGATTGGGTCACGGCGTCGACCGTGGCATGATGGATGGCGATGTGGTCGGGATGGCCATAGCCCCCCTCGGGACCGAAGGTTATGACGACCGCGGGTCTGAGCCCGCGAACCTGGACGACCAGGCGGGTCACGACGTCTTCTTGAGGCGCCTGTACGAAGGCGCGCGGGTCGTCGTTTTCCGGGGTTCCGTCCATGCCAGAGTCCCAGTAGCCAAGAAAACGAACATCTGTTACCCCCAGCCCGGCCATTGCCGTCCTCAGCTCTTGGTCGCGGACCGCGGCCAGCGTTTGCGGCGTGGTGATCGCTGGGATTGCCGATTCGCCGCGTTCCCCGCGGGTCGCCGAGATCACGGTCACCGGGGCTCCGGCGGCCACCGCCTTGACAATGGTCCCGCCGCAGGAGAACGACTCGTCATCCGGATGCGCCAGGCTGAACAGGAGCGGTCCGCCGAACGGACCGGCGCTCGGGCCCGCGGTTGATTCTCGGATGTCAGGATCGTCCATTACTTCTCTCCTCGTCGTTTTTTTCATCGAGAGCTGGCGGCAAGCGGCGGCCCACGGCCAAGGAGATTAATTTCGTTCCGACGCGGGATAGAGCATACCTTCCAGTGATTCCTGCCGAATCCTTCCGGCTCGATAGCTGGTGTGATCGGCAGCGGATGGTGCGAAGCGCGTCGCTTCTCGCGACGGGTCGGGCCCGGCGTCCAGGCTTGAGCGGGCGCCGACCGAACGTAGGGCCATGATCGCCGCGCCACGGGCGGTTGCTTCGTCTCCCGCCGGCAACGCCAAAATGTCATGACCGAGCGTGCTGGCGATCATTTGCGTCCACTCCGGAGAGTGGACGATCGCGCCACCATTGGCAACGATCTGATGAGGCGAGGCGGCGATCGGCAGGAGTGCATCATAGATGCGAGCGAAGCGATAGGCCACGGCCTCCAAGGTGGCGCGAGCCAGGTCGATCGGCGTTGTGGCCATGGTCAAACCGTTGATCAGCCCGGTGGCGTCGCGGTGCCAGCCGGGGGAGCGTTCGCCGGCGACAAAGGGAAGGATCGTGAGGCCATGGCCATCCGCTGGTAGGGCGGCGATCGCGGCCGTGTTCTCGACGGTCATCTGCAATCCGGTGAGCTCGGATACCCAGCGGCGAACATTGCCTCCGTTGCTGAGGGCGCCGCCAAGCACCGCGTACTCGCGGTCAAGGCGGTAGGCCCAGAGACCAGCCGGCACCGGCCAGGTCGAGCCGGGCGGCGCCGGCAGCACCATTCGCATCGCGCCGGAGGTGCCGAGCGTCAACGCGATGCGGCCGGGACCGATGGCGCCGCTGCCGACGTTGGCGCAGGCTCCATCCCCGAGCGCGGGGATCCAGGGCACACCGTGAAGCACTGGCCAGCGGCGACTGAAGCGATGATTCACCACGCCGTGATCATCGACATCGACGAGCGCGGGGAGCTTGGCGGGCTCGATCCCGAGGACGGCAAGCAACTCGTCATCCCAGACCAGCGCGTGGACATCGAGGAGCCCGGTGCCGGACGCCATCGAGACGGACACGACCGGCGCCTGGTCCCCGGTCAACTGGCATTGGACATACTCGGTAAACGAGACCCACCGATCAACTTCGCCATAGAGGCGGGGCTGAGATTCGCGCAACCAATGCAGTTTGGCCGGCCAGTACGACGAATGCAGCCGGCAGCCCGTCCGTTGCCAGACGCGATCAAGATCGAGCTGCCGCTCCAAGTCGTCGATTGTCTGGTCAGCGCGTGAATCCGCCCAGAAATAGATGGGTGTCACCGGATTTCGGTCTTTGTCGAGTCCAAGCAGGCTATGCCAAAAGCTCGTCACGCCGACCGCGATGAACGTTGCTGATTCACTGTTCACCTTGGCCAGCGTCTGGTCAATCACATCGCAAAGCAACTCGAACAGGGACGTGGCATCATACTCGGCGCCGCCGTCCCGCGTCGGGTGCAGGCGATACGACCGTTGCGTTTCCGTCACCGGGATCGCATTGCCCTTCGTATCGCAGGCCAAGGCGCGCACCGAGGAGGTGCCGATGTCGATCGCCAAGACAAGCTGACGATCGCGGTCCGCATCCGAAGCGTTGGACATCTTTGGCTCGTGCTCCCATCCATCCGACGTAACGTAGATGTAGCGAGTATACCGAGGCCAGTACCTGGTCGCGATAGGGACCGCGGGTTACATTTGGGAAGTATTGTGGGAAGCCGAAGGATGTCGACGTACGCATCTGGTGTCTCACACGTCATGTCGATCTTGCGTTCTCTAGAAACACCGGCACGGCGTGACGCGGCGTCTTGTGTTGCGGTGCGAAAGATGGATAGGCAGTTCTGGATGGATGGGCGCACGCTGACCACGCTTCGCGGGGTCAACCGATGATTGTCGAGCTCGCGGGGGGCGTCGGCGGGGCCAAGCTGGCTCGTGGCCTTGCGCTGGCACTTCCGGCCGGGGAACTAACGGTCATAGTCAATACCGGTGACGACTTTGATCTCTACGGCCTTCGGATCTGTCCGGACTTGGACACGGTCATGTACACCCTGGCCGGGATCGTGGATGCCGGGCCCGGGTGGGGAGTGGCGGGAGACACGGTCCAGACCTTGAACGCGATCAGCCGGTACGGACGTGACCCGTGGTTCAAGCTGGGCGACCAAGATTTCGCGACGCATATCCTACGGACGGAGCGCCTGCGGAGTGGAGATCTCCTCACCGATGTGACCGCGGAGCTGGCCTCGGCGCTCGGTGTCGCTGCCGGCATGTTGCCGATGACCAATGATCCGGTGGCGACTTTGCTCGACACACCCGCCGGGCGTTTGGCGTTTCAGGACTACTTCGTCGGCCGGAGGCAATCAGACGACGTGCTTGGGGTCGTTTTCGACGGGGCGGAGCGGGCGAGGCCAACCGAGCAGGTAATGGAGGCGATCGCGGCGGCGGAAATCATCGTGGTGGCGCCGTCAAACCCGATCGTCAGCATCGGTCCGATCCTCGCGTTGCCCGGTGTAGAACACGCCCTGACAACGGCAACGGCGCCGGTGGTCGCGGTCAGCCCGATTGTTGGCGGCAGGGCGCTGAAGGGACCGGCCGATCGCATGCTGGCCACGCTCGGTCATGAAGTTTCGGCCGTGGGCGTCGCTTCCTTGTATGCTTCGTTCATCGACGCCTTTGTGATTGATGAATCGGATCGTGAGTTGGCGCCGCGCATCGAATCGCTGGGACTGAGGACATTGGTCACGGGAACGGTCATGGGCGGCGATGAAGATCGCCGGCGCTTGGCGATGGACGTGCTGGCGTTCGGTCGCCGGCTTCGCGCCCGGGAGTTGACGGCCCGGTGACTGTCGATGTCGTCGGCTTAGTGCCGATTCGAGGATTTCGTTCGGGGAAGACCCGTCTTGCCGAAACACTGTCGACCGAGGCTCGGGCCGCGGTGAGCCAGTGGATGCTCCGCGGAGTGATCCGGGCGGCGCTCGCGGTCGACGACCTCGCCAAACTCGCCGTGATCAGTCCCGATCCCAGTGCCCTCGAGTTTGCGCGGGCCGTTGATGATCGAGTCGTGCCGATCCTTCAGCACGACGACCAGCCGGGCCTGAACCGGGCGGTTGCGATCGGCCGGGACTGGGCGCTAGACCACGACGCATCTGGTCTTCTCGTCGCCTTCGGCGATTTGCCGCTGTTGATGTCGGCAGACGTGCAGACCGTCTTGGATGATCCCGCCCAAGTGGTCGTCGCGCCGGACCGCCACGGCACGGGGACGAATCTCTCCCTGGTGCGGTTCCAGGGGTCGGGAACTGAGTTCGTGTATCAGTACGGGCCGGGAAGCGCGCGGCGGCATGAGCGAGAAGCGGCACGGAGCGGGCTGACATTCGGTCGAGTATCGACGGTGGGCACCGGGTTCGACCTCGACACCCTCGACGACTTGCAGATCCTTCAAAATGAACGTTGTGAGGTCCTGCGATTCGCGGAGCTTCGGCATGACTCGACTAGTGCCGTGGCGTCGTCGTCGGCTGCTCGGGAGCGGAGCTAGTGATGGCGGCGCGGGCGGACGGACGGGCCGCCGAGCTGCGCCTGATTGGACTCGAGGGTATCCCCGAGATCGAACCAGGCGATGCGCTTGGCGAGGTCATCGCCGGCGCCATCCAGCGATCCGGGTTGCGACCGGCGCCGGGCGATGTGCTCGTCGTGACGCAGAAAGTGGTCAGCAAAGCGGAGGGGCGCATCGTCGTGCTCGCGGATGTCGAGCCGTCGGGATTTGCCCATGCCTTCGCCGAGCGCTGGGGAAAGGATCCGCGACAGATCGAAGTGGTTCTCCGGGAGAGCACCCGGATCGTGCGAATGGACCGCGGGATCATCATCGCGGAAACCCACCATGGGTTCATCTGCGCCAACGCCGGCGTCGACGCCTCGAACGTGGCACCGGACACGGTCTGCCTGCTGCCGGTCGATCCGGACCAGTCGGCGGCGCGGCTCCGACAGGAGATCGCCGGTTTTTTCGGGATAGATCCGTCAACCGCGCCGGGGGTGGTTATCAGCGACACGTTCGGCCGGCCGTGGCGGGCGGGACAGGTGAACGTCGCCATCGGCGTTGCCGGGTTGGCGCCGGTGGTTGACTATCGAGGCCAGCGGGACGGGGCGGGCTATGAGCTGCATGTGACAATGCTGGCGGTCGCCGACGAGCTGGCGAGCGCGGCCGAGCTGCTGACGCACAAGCTCGCGGCCCGGCCGGTCGTCGTTGTGCGCGGCTATGAGCCGGCGGTGGCGATGGCGCCCGGCACGGGGCGTGATCTGGTGTTGGGTCCGGAACGGGACCTCTTTCGGTAGGGACTGGTTGAATCAAGGGGGCGAGATGGGCGTTGTTGGATACGCGGCGTCGTTTGAGCAGTTTCATCCAACGGACCTGCTCACGTACGCGCAACAGGCCGAATACGCGGGATTCGGCGCGGTGATGGCCTCCGATCATTTTCACCCGTGGGTTCCGTCCCAGGGGCATTCCGCATTTGTCTGGGCCTGGCTGGGCGCATTGGGAGCGACAACCAGCCTGAAGTTCGGCACGGGGGTGACGCCGCCGGGGTATCGGTATCATCCGGCGGTGCTGGCGCAGGCGGCCACAACGTTGGAGGCCATGTATCCGGGGCGGTTCTATTTGGGCCTGGGAGCGGGCGAGGCGCTCAACGAGCACATCGTCGGAGAATACTGGCCCGAGGCGCCGGTGCGGCTCGAACGCCTGATGGAATCGATCGAGATCATCACCAAACTCTTCACCGGCAAGAAGATCAAGTACCGCGGCGAGCACTTCAATGTCGAAAGCGCTCGACTCTACACCATGCCGGAGACGCCGCCGCCGATCTACGTCGCGACTTCCGGCCCGATCATGGCGTTCCGCACCGGCAAGTTTACGGACGGCCTGATCACGGTCGGCGCCGCCGATGAGAAGCTGAAGATGCTGCTCGAACGATACGAGAAGGGCGCCCGGGAAGGCGGCAAAGACGTCGCCAGGATGCCCAAGCTCCTTCAAGTGAAGCTCGCGCTGGCCGATTCTGAAGCGGCCGCGACAGAAGCGGCGATCAAGGAATGGCCCAACGGCGGCATGGCCTTTCCCAAGGCCGACATCCGCGACCCGGAAGACTTCGAGGCGATGGCGAAGCTGGTGAGACCGGAACACTACAAGAACCGGGTGCTGCTCTCGCCGGACCTGGACGAGCATGTGGCCCACCTGCAGCACTTCATCGATCTCGGATTTGGCGAAATTTACATCCACAACGTGGCTCGGAATCAGGAAGCGTTCATCAAGGCATACGGGGAGCGCGTGATTCCCAAGCTGAAATGGCCGTCGTAGGTAAGTGGGGGTGCATCGGAGGCTGACAAATCAGGAGCCGCCGCCGGTTTTTGGTCGGCGCCGGCATTGACGTGGCAACCAGGAGCCGGTATCCTGCCGGTAGCACAGCCTTCGGGGTGAGGTGAGGCCGCCGAGTTATGGCGGCCAAGTCCTGACCGGCGGTTACAGCCCGCGAGCGAGCGCACGACGTGGCGCGAGCATGATCCGGTGGAACCCCGGAGCCGACGGTATAGTCCGGATGGGAGAGGGCGTGTGGTAGGGCGGTAGCTGCCGTCCGCCGTGCGTTGTGTTTCCCTAATCGCCTGCCCGAGGGTCCAATGCCCCCGGGTTTTTTGTTGCCCGGGCATGGTTGGACCTGAGCGGCCGGCGTCCGGGATCGGCGGGTATCGACATAACCGGCATCTCGCGGCGATGCCGCCGCGGTGAGCCGACCATCGTGCCGTTCGGGCCGCGATGTTGTGCATTAACCC
>JACCYK010000440.1 GCA_013696525.1 Chloroflexia bacterium | reverse complement strand
TCCCGAGCTTGGTCGCCAGCCGACGCGATCGAGGGCCGAGACCGCCGCGATGAATAATCCGGGTTGGGACCTATTGCCCCGCCTCGGGTGCTTCATTGGTATGAACCAGGATCGATCAAACATACGTGGTGCGCCGGGTACCCTCTGGGTGTTGTGGATTCAGCGCCGGGCGCCCTCCGGGCGATGTATTCCCGAGCTTCCTCACGAGACCACCCATTTGGCTGCTGACGTCAGCGCCCGCGTAGCGATCGGCTCGGCACCGCGATCAGACCGACTCCGTTCGCACCGTGGCGAGGCTATCGGCCGGCAGCCAGACGTGGAAGGTGGTGCCCTGCCCCTCGCCGGCGCTCTCGGCGACGATCTGCCCGCCGTGCCGGCGGACGATGCTGTCGCAGATATAGAGGCCGAGCCCCAGGCCGGGGAGGTTGTCGCGGATCGCGTTCGCGGCCCGGTTGAAGGGCTCAAAAATGCGCTCGACATCCTCCGCCGGTAAGCCGATGCCCGAGTCGCGGACCGAAATCCGAACGCCGCTGTCCATAACCGCCACCGTGGTCCGGATCTCGCCGCCGGCGGGCGAGTATTTGGTGGCATTTTCCAACAAATTGGTGAGCACTTGCTCGATCCGGTCCGGGTCCGCGTTGACGACCGCCGGCGCCGGGAGCGGGTCCGAGGAAAAGACGTACCGGAGGCCGAACTGATCGCGGTAGCGGTCGATCACCTTGCCCACCAGTGGCAACAGATCGAGCGATTGGAGCCGCAGCGGCATCTGGCCCAGACGGAGCCGCGAGACGTCGAGCAGATCATCAGTGAGAATCCGGAGCCGGTCGGTCGATTCATCGATCGCCTGCAGGAACTGGGCGGCGCGATCGGACGACAGGCGGCCCCGCGCCCGCGTCCGTTGCAGCATCTGAGCATAGCCCTTGATCGTGGTCACCGGGGTCCGCAGCTCGTGGGCGGCGGCGGAAAGGAACTCGTCGCGGGCGCGCACCGCCTCCCGCGCCTCATGGTAGAGCCGGGCGTTCTCGAGGGCGAGCGCGGCACGATCGCCCAGCTCCTGAAAGAACGCCAGATCATCGGCCGTGTAGGGTCGGTCGGGCAGCAGCCGCAACAAGGCCATCGCGCCCGTGACGTGGCCATGGGCGCGGAAGGGCAGGATCATCGCACTATGCAGCGTCACCCGCCGCCTCGTGTCCCCCGACTCCGGCGCCGGACCGGGAACCGGCAGCGACACGTCGATCACCGGTGACAGCTCCGCCTCGCCGGTGGCCGCGACCCGGGCCGCGGTTTCCTGAATGTGAGGCTGCCACTCCACGGCCATGAAGCCCTGGAGCACCGCCTGGAGCGCCGGCTCGGCGTGGTGGATGGTGTCGATCACGACCGGGTCGCCGGTCTCGCGGAACAGGGCGATGGCGCAGGCATCGCCGGTATGCCGCGCGGTCGTGCGGGCCACCGCGTCAAGCACCGCTTGCACGTCGAGCCCCGCTTCGGCCTGAGCGCGGGAGAGATCGGCCATGATCGCGATCCGGTCCGCTTCGCGGCGGGCGACGCGTTCCCCGACCTCGGCCGTGGCGCGCGCGGTGTGCTCGGCGGCGTAGAGCTGGGCCCGTTGCAGGGCCTGGGCGCACAGATGGGCGATGGTGCGCAGCTCCTCGATCAGGGCCGGCGGCAAGGGGCGCGGGTCGCGGAAGGCCATCTTGAGGGCGCCGATGGGACGCTCATCGACCAGCAATGGCAGCACCAACCCGGCGCCCGGCCCGATCTCGGGGGCGATCTGACGCCTGGCGGCGAGCTCCGGATGGAGCCGGGCGAAGTCGTCCCAGGTCGGCGCGATGATGGCCTGTCCCGTCTGGATCATATGGCCGACGAGGGTTGGCTCGTCGACCGAGAACAGCGTGTCGCCGGCGGCGGCCGGCGCCGGCGGTCCGGTCCGGTGGAGCACGGTGAGGGTGCGCTCGGCATCGGTGTAGGCGATGACGGCGGCCGCGTCGGCCCCGGCAATGGTCGCGTACTCGCCGATGACGCGGGCCACCTCGCCCGGGTCGAGGGCGGCCGAGAGGGCGGCGGTGAGGGCCGAGAGCCGCTCCAGCCGCCGCTCGTGGAGGGTGCGCTCCGTCACGTCAATGGCGAGTGAGACGCGGGCGTCACGCTCGTTGAAGGTCATGGCGTGGGTGGTGACCTCGGCGTCGAAGATGGTGCCGTCGCGGCGTCGATGGCGCCAGACGCCGGCGACATCGAGCCCCGCCGGCTCGGCCGCCACCCGCGCGATCTTATCGAGGATGGCCGGCTGATCCTCGGGCGGGCGCACGTCGAGCAGGGTGAGCCGCAGGAACTCCTCCCGCGGCCATCCGTATTGATAGATCGCGGCGTCGTTGACCGCCAAGAACCGGAACGTGCGCGTATCCCACACCCACATCGGGATTGGGTTGCTCTCGAACAGGAGTCGATACCGGGCCTCGGAGTCGCGCAGCTCCGCTTGCCGCCGCCGCTCCTCGGTCATATCGCGAAACCGGTTGACAATGAACCGGATGTGTCCCTGATCGTCGGTAAGCGGCGTCGACTTGAGCGTCACCCAGCGGCGCTCGCCGCCATCGAGCGGTTGGATCTGCACCAGCATCTCGTTCGGCCGCTCCCCGCGGA
>JACCYK010000398.1 GCA_013696525.1 Chloroflexia bacterium | reverse complement strand
CCTCGTCGACCAGCACCTGGGCGATCGTGATCGGATCCTGGCCGTCATTGACAACCGTGAGCTCGATCTGGCCAGGGGCGGGCAGCCGCACGGACTGGACGGAAAGGGTCTCGATCGGCGGGAGGGTTCGTTCGCCCAAGCCCGCGTTGGTACGGACAATAATGACCAGCACGGCTGCCAACAGGACCAGCGGCAGCACCGCCCACAGGAGCATCGGCCCGGGGTCCGCCACCCGGTCCGGAATGGCGACGGCGGGCCGCTCGGAGGTCAAACTCTGTTCAGTCACGGCTGCCGCTCCTTGCTCCGGGACGCTATCGAACATCGAAGACTCCCATCCAGCCCAGCTCGGCGAACTCGGAGACATGGGCGTGGAACATGTATAGGCCCGGCTTGTGGTTCCGGAAATCAAACTCCAGGATGCCCCGCTGGGCTTGCACCTGCATGATCGTGTCGACCCGCCGCAGCGTCGGTTCCAGCGTCGTGCCGGTATCGTAGTAGTTGAAGAAATTGGCGTGGAGGTGGAACGAGTTGAGCGGATCGAACTCGGTGATGTTGATCAGATAGATCCGGATCGGACGGGTGCGGTCGATCGCGATCGGGTGCTTCATATAGTGGAAGGCCACCGTGTTGACCGCGTAGACCTCGTTCGCCGCGTCGAAGGTGGTGTCGAAGGCGTTCATCACCATCACCATCTCGTCCCACTCGCTCGCCTCCTCGTGGTCGGGATGGCGCGAGCGCGCCAGCTCGCCATGCCGCGCCGGATCGGGATTGACGATGTAGGCGCCATAGAGACCCTTGTGGATGTGGCGTTTCAAGGGCGTGGAATGGCAGTGATAGAGATGGCAGCCATACGGCTCGGCGTTGAACTCGTAGACGAATGTTTCCCCCGGCAAGATGTCGCCCCGGCCAATCCCGGACACGCCGTCGTGAAAGGCGCTGTGAATACCGTGGAAGTGCATCGTATGCGGATGTGATCCGGCATTGGTGAACCGCACCCGAATCCGATCTCCTTCGTTCGCCCGCAAGGTGGGCCCCGGCACTTGTCCGTTGTAGGTCCAGGCCGGGAAGAAGACCCCCGGCGCGATCTCAATCTCCCGATCGAAGGCGGTGATCTCGAACTCCCGGACGACGGTCCCATCCGCGGCGGTGCTCACCTCACCGTAATCGAACTGGCGAAGGATCACCGAGGGATCAAAGCCAAGGCGCTCAATGTCAACGTCGCCGACCGTCAAGCTCAAACTATGGGCGGCGTGGTCTTGCTGCCCCCGCCGCGTGCCGGCTTCGCCATCGGCTTCCAGCGTGGCCGGCGTGGTCGGTGTGCCCATTTGGGCGTGGTCTTGCGGCCCGGCCGGCGCGCCCTCTTGAGCCTGGCCGGGGGCCGCACCTCGACCCGGCAGCAACAGGGCTAATCCCCCGGCGGCGCCGGCCACCGCCCCGCCCGCGGCGCCCAGCCGGAGCAGGCCGCGGCGGTCGAATTCTTTCTGGTTAGCCATCATCCCTAGCCTTCTCGATTGTTTGATTTACTCGCCACTCAAATGTTGATGCGAAATTGCTAATGTGTAGTTTAGCGTATGCTAATTCACGGCGCAATAGGGTGAAGCGTCGGTCGCCGGGTCGGTCTCCTGGTGATGCGGAATCTGGCCGTATGGCCGGACCACGCGATCAGGCCGCGACACGATCGGCCGCGACAATCTCGCCGGTCGCGGCGGGCCGGGGCTCGCGGCGATCGTCGCCTGCCGATGATTAATCGGGGCTCGAATTACTGCTCAACGTTGGCAATTTGCTCATCGAGATCGGCCAGGCGGCGGCGGGCGACGGGGAGGCGCTCGGCCCATTTGGCGCGGTCCTCTAGCTCGGTCTCACGTTCGGTCAGCAGCCGGATTGATTCGGCATGAAGCTGCTGCCGGCGCCAGGCGCGACGGGCGGCGGTGGCGGAGGCGCCCCGCCAGTCACGCCAGCCGCCAAAATCCGGATCGGGTCGGGCCAAGCCGGCCAGCGTTGGCTGCACCGGCAGCGGTTCGCCTTCCAGCGCGCGGTCGCGCAAGTCAGTGGCGAAGACGGTCACGCTATCGGTCAAATGCGCGATTAGGGCGTCGCGCCCATCGATCGGGATGTCCGCCGGGACCAGACGAGCGACTTCACCCGCCCGCCGCCGCAGTTCGCCGCGGACGACGGGGCCGCCGCGCTGGTCCCAATCGGTCTCCTCCTCGAAGACGAACCGTTCCGGACCGATCTGAAAGGTGATCGCGGCCGGCTCGCCGCCCGTGGCCTCGATGCCCGTGATCGGTGTCGCCGGCAGCGAAAAACCCGGCTCCGGCGGCAGATGATCGACCGCGGCGAGATCGGCCCCGATCGTCGCCAGCGAGGCATCGAGCAGGGCGATCCGTTCCTGCCAGGGATTGTCCGGCTGGCGGGCGGACTCGGCTCGCTCCAAATCGTGGGCGATCATTTCGCGGCGGCGGCGGAGCTGATCGAGCTTGTCCCGCTGGGCCGGGTCGGCCAATGGCGGCCGCTGCCAGCGCGAAGGGCGCCGCGTCGGTGGCGCCTCGGGTGGATCCGGTTCCGGCGGACGCTCTTTTTCCCAGAAGCGCCAGCGTGGCCGTGATGACATTGTTCGTGCTCCTTCTGCTTTTCTATTGCGTTACGAGCTATCAGAATGTGGATAATGGTTCGGCACGATGCAGGCCACGTCCAGATGGGATTATCCAGTGTAAAGTCGAGACTCGCGATGGATCGAAAATCGCTTGCCATAGCGCTTGATGAATGGATGACGACTGGCTATAACCACCTGCTCGGAACTGATCGGCACAAGCGGGGCCACCATCTCCTCAAGACATACCTCGTGGAGGCAAACATCCCGCGGCGGAACGGTGAATCGCTTGACGTTGCCAGTTTTTTCGAGCGGAGTAGTCCCCGGAGTCCTGTAGACGTTGCATCCACCGATGATCACAGCATCTTCCAACTCCGCATCGGAAAAGCCGGGGTACCGTTCTTCCTGGACGCGCTTGATGGCCGCTTTTGGGTGCTGCATTCGATCTCACCCGCCGCGGATTCCGACAAAGCGATTCGAGGTCTCATCCTCGGGACACGGAACCTCGACAGCTTTTGGCTGCCGACGCACCAGATGGAAGACTGGATTGGGAAACTTGGCGTGCCGCGTGTTCTCACAACGAAGTTTGCGGTGGCGACTGGCATATACCAAGAGAGCATTCCTGAAGAGGAGTTCCTCGACGATAGTCTGGTATTCCGTATCGGCGCTCTTGGCGATGCGCGGCCAAGACTTAACGCCTATCGCGAATCTCCTATCCTTGCCGCAAATCTGGCGCTTTGGTCAGCAAGCATCGCGCGGCGCTGGAGTGATGGCGATCAGTTGACGACGAGCATCGTAACTGCTTCAGGCAAAGTCACGGCGCGCGGCAACTCATTCAGGCTCCATGAGGAGATCGTGGATGGGCTCCGCGCCAGATACGCGGATCTCATTGAAGAATGGGAGGGTCGATTCCGATTGCGATGGTCGGAAACTGACGGACGGCTAACCCCTGCCGGCGAGACCGCGGTCATTGCGTTTCCCGAGCGGCAATCACAACGATCCCTTGAACAGGTAATCTCCGTTCTCTTCAGTTGCGCGGAACCATTTCGGTTGTCCGGAACACCAATTGCAAGAGGCGATAGCGGCCACTACGTTGTGAAGGCAGTTGATCTCCATACAAACCACAAAGTTGACTTTGAGATCACACCAGGTTTTCTTCGAGCATACCTGCATTCAGACACCTGTGGAAACGTACTCGCACGCCTACTCACCAATCTCCAGCACTACGTCGATGCCAGGATCACGCTTGCATGAGTGAAGGTCCGCTCGTT
The DNA here is from genome assembly GCA_013696525.1 of Chloroflexia bacterium. Taxonomy (GTDB): domain Bacteria; phylum Chloroflexota; class Chloroflexia; order Thermomicrobiales; family UBA6265; genus JACCYK01. The sequence continues at coordinate 4,229 of JACCYK010000398.1, read as the reverse complement.
CTGAGCCATCGGCAGCTTGTCAGTGGGCTGATATCGCTCATCATGGGCGGAGACCAGGCGGTTTCGCCGATCCTTGGGAATCTCGGCTATGTCCTTGACGGCCTGGAGATCCCGATGGTGGATCCCACGGGAAACCGATTCGTTCCAGATATTTTGGTAACTAGGAGCGATATCAACCTCTCTTTGCTGATCGAGTGTAAGAGCGGCCCAGACAGCGTGGAAGAACAACAAGTGTCGTCCTATCTGACGATGCAGGGACTCGAGGTAGTCCGGCAGGGACGACTCACTGTAGCAAGTTCATCCAGCCACCGAGTCGACGCCGTTTTCTTTGTTCTCAGCGCGGCCGAATTATTGGTGCGCTCAGCTGTCGATGCTGTTCTGGCCTTGAGCAAGATGAAGGCAAACGGGCTTGGCCTCATCCGCGTGAACCAGGATCGCACGTCCATTCAGCTCGATCAGTTGTCCGATGCATCCCTTTCCGCCTCTCTCCGAGAAGGCTGGAACATTCGGTTCACGGATCTCCCACTCGAGCGGCTCCCCTACGAACCGTCCTCACCGGACTGGGATCTCGCGCAGTCGTTGCTTCAAACGCTGAAAGTGTTCTTCCTCGAAAGGCGATCTAGCTTCAGCGTTGAAGACGTTTGCCGAGACAGCAACGGATTGTGGGCATATCTACCAGACCAGCACGATCTGCTTCGACGCCGAGTGAGAAAGATGATTGACAATCTTCGGGGCACGGCATTCAAGGGCTGGTTCGCGCGAGTGGCAGGCACGACTGACCAGTGGCGATTTACGAGGCGGTCGACCGCCAACACAAATGTCCAAATCGCATTCCAACGGCGTGAGTATAAATACATCACGCTGCTCAAAGAGCACAAAATACCGACTCCAACGGACTTTGCAGATATTGACCAACTACCGCTTCCCCTGACCACGTTCGGCGATGATGAAGGCTTTAGGTAGGGAGGCGATGCCCCACATGCACGACCCGGGCCCGGATAACGAGGTGGTGTGGACACCGAACGCCGCGGTGATCGCCCGCAGCCGGCTACGGCGTTTCTTCGAAGCCGAGGGCTACGCGAGCTACGACGACTGGTTCCGCTACAGCGTCACCGACCCGGCCGGCTATTGGGGCGCCGTGGTGCGCGACCTGGAGCTGGAATGGACCACCCCGTACGAGCGGGTACTTGATCTGGCGGCGGGGCCGCCCTGGGCGGAGTGGTTCCCCGGCGGCCATTTCAATTATGTCCAGAACGCGCTCGACCGGCACGTTGGCAATGGCGCCGGCGATCGCCGGGCGATCATCTGGGAAGGGGATGACGGCGAGGTCCGCACGCTCACCTATCGTCAGCTGCTGAGCGAGACCGATCGCCTGGCCCATGCCCTGCGGCGGCTCGGGGTTGGCCACGGGGACCGGGTCGGCATTTTCCTGCCGATGCTGCCGGAAACAGCTATAGCCACCCTCGCCTGCGGCAAGCTGGGGGCCATCTACCTGCCAATGTTCTCCGGCTTCGGGCCGGACGCGATCGCCTCCCGGCTGCGCGACGGCGAGGCGACGTTGCTGATTACCTGCGACGGCGCCCGCCGGCGGGGCGCCACGGTGCCGATGAAGCGGATCGCCGACGAGGCGATCGCCGCCGCCCCGACCGTCGGCCGCTGCCTGGTGGTACGCCACACCGGCCAGGAGATTCCCTGGGACGAGGGACGCGACGTCTGGTGGCACGAGGCGACGGACGGCGTGCCGGAGCGCTTCGAGACCGTCGATACCGCGGCCAACGACCCCTATATGATCATCTACACCTCCGGCACCACCGGCCGGCCCAAAGGCGCGCTCCATGTCCACGCCGGCTTCCCGATCAAGGCGGCCCACGATCTCGCCTACTGCTTCGACCTCCAAGCCGATGACACGCTCTTCTGGCTCACCGATCTGGGCTGGATGATGGGGCCGTGGGCGATCGCGGGCGGTCTCCTGCTCGGCGCCACTCTACTCGTGTTCGAAGGCACGCCAGACTACCCCGATCCAGACCGGCTCTGGCGCCTGGTGGAGGACCATCGGGCCACGGTCCTGGGCGTGGCGCCGACCGCGATCCGCTCCTTGATGGGCAAGGGGGTCGAGTGGGTACGGGACCGGGACCTGAGCTCGTTGCGAGTCCTGGGCTCCACCGGCGAGACCTGGAACCCCGATCCCTGGCGCTGGTATTTCCAGGAGGTCGGCGGCGGCCGGTGCCCGATCATCAACTACTCGGGGGGGACGGAAACGGGCGGCGGCATCGTCGGCGGCGTCACCCTGAAGCCGGTCAAGCCGTGCGCCTTCACCGGCCCGGTGCCGGGGATGGATGCCGATGTGGTTGACGACCAGGGCAACCCGGTGCGCGGCACGGTCGGCGAGCTCGTGGTACGGCAACCGTGGGTGGGGATGACCCGCGGCTTTTGGCGCGACCGGGAGCGCTACCTCGAGACGTACTGGTCGCGGTTCTCGGACGTCTGGGTCCATGGCGACTGGGCGGAGATCGACGACGAGGGCTTCTGGTTCATCCGGGGCCGTTCCGACGATACGCTGAAGGTGGCCGGCAAACGGGTGGGGCCGGCCGAGGTGGAATCGGCGGCGGTGGCGCACGAGGCGGTGCAGGAAGCGGCCGCGATCGGCGTGCCACATCCGATCAAGGGCGAGTGCGTCGTCGTCTTCGCGGTGCCGCGACCGGGCCATGAACCGTCACCGGAGGTGTCGGCCGCGGTCCGCCAGACGATCGCGGCCCAGCTTGGCGCCGCCCTGCGGCCGGAGCGAGTGATCTTCGTCGCGGACCTACCGAAAACGCGCAACGCCAAGATCATGCGCCGCGTGATCCGCGCCGCCTATCTCGGCCTCCCGCCAGGCGACATCACCGCGCTGGAAAACCCGGCGGCGGTGGCGGCCGTCGCCGATGCCGGGCGGGTCGAAGCCGGGAACTAGGGCGGGGCGAAACCCCTGTTGATCCCGTCCACACTCGCCGCGGGTGACAAGCGCGGGTCCTTCGCCTCCCACGCCCGGTCATCGGCGAGTCACCTCCTCTGCTCCGCAAATGGCAGGTTTCTGGCATTCCCGTGGCAATCGGCCCCCACTAGACTCCAAATGCCGAGCCCGTTCGGCCGCACCGCGAGGGATGCTTCCTGGCATCAATCGCGAACAGATCACCGTGCCCAGCCCGCTGCCGGCGTCTTCCTTCGTCGCGTCCGCTTGGACCTGGCCCTCCTGATGTTCGACAGCGAGGAGTGATTGTCTTGAACGCGAAACAAGCCAAGCTCACGGCCCGGGCCTGGGTCAAAGACAACATCGAGCAATGGCCCGGTCTCCGTGCCGCGCATCTGGTCGGCGGCATCACGACGATGGCGGACGAGGCGCCGTTCCCGGCCGATAAGGACGTCGATCTCCATCTCATCTTCGCCGATGACAGCCAGTTGCTGGCAAACCCGGATCCGTGGTCCGGCATCATCGAGGAGTCGTACGGTGGCATCGCGATCGAGGCCGGCCTCAAGCCGGTCACCGACTATCGCTCCGCCGCCGCCGTGCTGGGCAACCCGGAGATTGCCCACCACTTGTTGGTCGACAGTGTCCTTCACGACCCCGACGGCCTGCTCCACGACCTCCAAGCCGAGGTCCGGCGCGACTACCCACGCCGGCGCTGGGTGTGTGCCCGCCTCCAGTACGAGCGCCAAGGATTGGCGGGGGCGCTCTCGCTACTGGAGACGGCACGGGCAACCATGGGCGCTTCGGGCGAGGTCAACATCCTTGGCTACACGACGACCTTCGCCACGGCCGCCCTCTGGGTGGCGACCCTGAACCCGCCGAAGATGGGCGGCCGGACGCTGCTGCGCCTGCGCCAGGTCCTCGCCGCGTACGACCGGGTCGACCTCCATGAGGATCTGCTCGCGATCCTGGGCCTGTCGAACCTCAGCCCGGAGCGAATTGAGCGCTTCCTGGACGAGGCGATCGCCGGCTTCGACCTGGCGCTCGCGGTCCGGCGGACGCCGGGCCCGTTCCAGCACAAGCTCCATCCCCATCTGCGCGCCTATTTCGTGGGAGCCTGCCGGGAGATGCTGGCGGAGGGCTATCACCGCGAGGCCATGGGCTGGGTTCTCCCGTATCATCTCGCCACGGCCGACGTCATCCTGGCCGACGGCCCGGATCCGGTGAAGCCGGGGTTTGCGGCGCGGCGGGCCGACCTTCTCCGAGCCTTGGGCCTGGACACCGC
>JACCYK010000390.1 GCA_013696525.1 Chloroflexia bacterium | reverse complement strand
GACAGTGAGCACGCCGCGCGGCTTCACGCCGAGGCGCTCGCCCTCGCCCGCGCGGATGGTGACCCGCGGGCGGTGGCCTCGTCCCTCAACAACCTCGGCGTGGTGGCGATGAATCAAGGCGATTATGAGCGGGCCGACGCGCTGCTGAACGAAAACATCGCCATCGCGCGGGAGCTGGGCGACGCGATGAGCGAGGCCAAAGCGCTGACCGACCTGGGGAACGTTGCCTACTATCGCGGCAATCTGGACCAGGCGGCGGCCTCATACCAGTCCAGCCTGGACCTCGTCCGTCAGATCGGGGATGTGACGGAGATCGCGGATGCGCTGAACAATCTGAGCGTGATTGCGCTCACCAAGGAATCGTACGCGGCGGCCGACCTGTTGCTGGATGAGGCGTTGCGGCTGCGGCAGTCGGTGGGCGATAAGAAGGGCATCGCCCAGGTGCTTAACAACCAGGCCGAGGTGGCGCGACATCAGGGGGACATCGAGCGCGCTACCGCTCTCTACCGTGACACCCTCCGCCTGGGTCAGGAGATCGGGGACCGGCTGACGAGCGCGGTCGCGCTCGAAAGCCTGGCCGGGCTCGATCTGCGACACGGCAACGATGGGCCGGCGGGAACCCGCTACGCCGAGGCCCTGGTCCTCTACCAGGGCATCGGCGACTGGCTCGGCCTCACCACCACCCTGACCGGGATCGCCACCATCGCCCTCCGGCGTGGCCATTCCGTCCTCGCGGCGCGCCTGCTGGCGGCGGCCGCTCAATTCCGGGCCCGGGCCGCCCTCAACGACGCGGCAGAACCGAATCACACCAACCCCGATGAAGTCCGCGCCGCCCTCGGTGACGTCACGTTCGAGGTCGCCTGGCTCGTCGGCCAGGGCCTCTCCGTCGAGCGAGCGGTCGATGAAGCCACCGCGTTCATGTTGGAGACCGCCACACCATCGTGACATGATCCCAGCGAGCTGTACCGACGACCGTCTCACCGAGAGCGGGATTGAGAAATGCGGCCGCGGCGGCATATCCAGCATGCAACTCCACCAGTTCGAGACCGATCTCTTGAGCAGCGTTTCGATAGGCGGAGGACCAACTCGACGGAGGTGAAGGCAACGTTCGAGGAAGGAGGTGTGTGCCGCGCTGTCGAAACGTGCGATCGAGGGCGCGTTGGAGCCTGGCGGCTTCGAACTCGGCAATCGATCGAATCAAAATGAGATCAAGCAGATCTTTGACGCGCGAGCTCGGCCGTCCATGCTCATAGAGTCGGGAGTAGGCATGAACTTTCTCGGCGGTATGTTCTTCAAGCGGTAGGAGCGGAACCGTGATTGGCTCAATGTCAGCGAATGCTAAAAGGTCCGGTCCCTGGCTCGAATCCGCCACTGTCGAAGCCGACCTCTCGAGTCCGACATCCAGCGTAATCTCCTCGAAGACACGCCCGGCAAGCTCCGCTCGTACGTGAAAGCGTAGTAGTGGTTGATGGTGATCAATCGTCCCCTCCTTTCGTGTCTCGATGGAGAACGAGAAGAAATCACCGAGATCGAAGTCTTGGGCGTTGATCAGATCGGCCAACGCGAACTCTCTTGGGTCGAGTTAGGCGACGTCGAGGTCCTTGGTCGATTTCGCCAGCACTCCTAAGCGCAAATCTAGCGCGACTCCGCCTTTGACAATCCAGCGATCAGGTGCGGCGTGGAGCAGCCGGGCAAGCAAGCGATCGCGGACGACCATCTTTCGGAGCCGCGAAAGCGAAGCCCCGGCCGTCATTGTCGCCGCCCGCTGGAGGCGGGTCTCCAGTGCCGCGCGAATCCAGCAGCCGTGAGATACCTCACGCCATGGCCAAGGCAAGTCCCGATCGCACCAGGTCGCGGACCCGCTGACCGCGCGTGCTCGCGGCCTGTTCAAGGATTGGTCCGGTGGTTAGGCCACGGGAAATCGCTTGTTGGATAGCCAGCTCGACCTGGTCAGGGGTGGTGCTCGCCTGTGCGGTGTCGAGAATCGTGCGGGTAGGGGATGTCAACCGAATTCCATCTCGCACGATAACGTCGCCAGTCTGGAACGGTCGAGTTGTGGTGTGGACCGTGACCCCGGCCAGGATCGGCAGATGGCGTTTTGATCTGGGGACGGTGAGATGGACCGTGGTCGGAATGACGTCGCTAAGTCCTAAGCGATCAAGCGCACTCTCATGCGAGACAACCGCCACCTCTCGTCCCAATGCCATCCAGGCCGCCACAACCTCCTCGCGGGGAGATGATGGATAGGCGCGGAGCCGGTACAGACCCCGTCGGAGCCGCTGGTAACGGCCGCGTTTGGTGCCATCGCTGAGGAGATCCCAGTTGATCCCGCAGCTTCGTGCTTGCGTGGCGGTAAAATATCCATGCTGCTCCGATGCGATGGAGAAGAGGCATTGATGATCTGGTGTTGGTCGAACTGTGTCACCCATACCTTGAACTATACCCAAGGTATGGGTGACAAAGCAAGCCCGCAAAGCCCGGTCCGGTGGTTCGGCCGCTCGGGTCGCGGCCGTTCGCTTCCAGTGATCACACGTCTAGCTCGATGTCGCGGATGATCCATTGGAAGTCGCCGGCGATCAGCGGGCCGGCGGCGAGGTAGACGAAGTCGTCCACGATTGGATCGTCGGGGAAGAAGGCTTGGGCCTCCGGCGTGTTGACCGCCAGGTCGACCCGGTCCATGCCGCTGCCAGGGGTGCCGGCATCGAAGATGTAGGCCAGGAAGGGGTAGCGAGTTTCGCCGTCCGGCGTGATCTTGCCGCGCACCTCAGCGCCATCGGTGCGGCCCGCGATCGGGATGCACTGGTTGATCCATTCGCTGGTCAGGACCAGGCCAGTCCCGGCCTCGGCCCAGTGGATCTGCCCGAGGTAGAGGGTGGCGCCATCCGGCATCTGCATCGAGGAGGCGAACAGCGCGAAGTTCGCGAACAGCGGATCATCCGCGTCGCCAAATTGCGCCAGGCCGCCGCCGGCCATGCCGCGGGCCAACAGCGGCCGGGCCGCCGCCTTTGGCGCGGCGGAGACGCCGAGGGCGAGGGCGCCGAGGCCGGCTGCCACCATCCGCCGCCGGGGGAGCGTGGTCGAGTGGGTTGAGTTCATCGTCGTGCTCCTTTCCAATATCCGCGAGCGATGCCGCATCGCGCTTGTGATCCGGGTGGTACACCCACCATCATAACGTGGATCGCCATGGGCGCGATTCTGCTATCCTGAGCGGGATCGCCTACCCGCCTACTCAATGCATAGCGTGGATGCTCGCCCGTCACTGTCCCATCCTTGATTGCTCGCGTGTCAATTGGGCTACAACCGAGGTCACCGCGTCCGGCACGCTTCGCCCCGGGCCAGCGGCGGCCGGGAGGACGATGACGAATGCCGGCTTTCGCTGAACCAGGGGCCTTGGCCGACCTCGACCTGTTCCGGGGGCTCTCGACGACCGAGCTGACCCGGATCAATGCCATGCTGGGCCGGACCCGGTTCCCCGCCGGGGCCACGATCCTGACCGCGACGCAGCCGGGCGAAGCCGCCTACATCGTGCAATCCGGCACGCTCAAGGTGAGCGTGGTGCAAGAGACCGGGCAGGAGTTGATTTTGGCCGTGATCGGCGTTGGCGAGGTGGTCGGTGAGCTGGCGCTGGCCGACCGTGAGGGCCGCTCGGCGGATGTCGTCGCCCTCGAGCCGGCGACGTTGCTTTGGATCGACCGCGGCTCGTTCGACCAGCTCCGGCGCGAGATTCCGGCGGTGACCGAGAATTTACTCCGATTGATGGCGCGGCGGTTGCGGGTGGCCAACGCGCAGCTCCAGGCGATCGCGACCCTGGATGTCCATGGCCGCGTGGCCCGTCAGCTGCTGCTCCTGGCGGAGGTCTATGGCGAGCCATTGCCGAATGGGGACGTGCGGGTGCCGTTGCGCCTGACCCAGGGCGACCTCGCCGGGCTGGTCGGCGCCACCCGGGTCCGTGTCAACGAGGTATTGGTCGGGTTCAAGAAACGTAAGTATCTCTCGGTCGATGGCCGTTACCGGGTGACGGTCCACGATCGCGAGGCGCTGGCCGTGCATTTCCAATGAGTACGGATCAGGGCGTCGAAACAGGTGACTAGACGTCACTAATCGTGCGTGGCTGGTCATTGCGCACTGTACGAAATGGCGTTTGCCTGCGATACTACAGTACGCGGATTGCCCTCTGGCTGGGTCGGTGCAATCGGCGGATGAACAGGGTTCAGGAAGGATCGAACGCGATGCGACACGCACTGCGAATGGGTATCGTTGCCGCCGCGATCGTTGCCGCGGGCATAGCCCCGGCCGCCGGGCTGGCGCAGGATCAGGACCAAAATCAGGGCCAAGCGGGCGGCCTCCTGGTCGATGCCAGTGGCCAGGACAATATCACGAATAGCGCGGCGGGGCAGTCCGGCGAGCGGACGGTCATCAACCGTAACCCGGGCGTGACCTCGGAGAACGCCGCGCCCGGCCAGAACAACCAGGAGGGGACCCGGGACGAGCGGCGGGCGGCCCGCGCCGCCGAGCGGGCGGCGGTGCCCGAG
>JACCYK010000363.1 GCA_013696525.1 Chloroflexia bacterium | reverse complement strand
CGCCTTGGCGGACTCCTCGGGGAGCGGCACCTGCTGGTCGTGCTCGACAATCTGGAGCACCTCGTTGACGCCGCCCCCCAGGTTGTCGATTTGCTGGCCGCTTGCCCGGGCCTGACGTTCCTTGCTACCAGCCGCGTTGTGCTGCGCCTCTCCGGCGAGCAGATCTACCCGGTCGGACCGCTGGCGCTCCCCGAGGCGACCCGTCCGCTGGCACCGACGGAAGCGGTCGCGCAGGGGGCCGTCGCGCTCTTCGTCCAGCGGGCTCACGCGGCGGACCCGGCCTTCACCGTCACCGTTGAGAACGTGGGGACCGTCGTCGAGATCGTCCGCCGCGTAGACGGGCTGCCTCTGGCCATCGAGCTTGCCGCCGCGCGGGTCCGATCCCTCACGCCGGCCACCCTCTTGGCGCGCCTATCCGATCGGTTGAGCCTGCTGACCGGCGGAGCCCGCGACCTGCCTGAGCGACAGCGCACTATGCGCGACACAATCGCCTGGAGCTACGGCCTGCTCACGCCCGAGGAACAAACGCTCGTCCGGCGGTTGGCGGTGTTCACCGGCGGATGTACGCTCGAGGCGGCCGAGGCCGTCGCGAGTGAGAAGCGCGAGGCGGGGAGTACGGAGAGCGCTAGCGGTTCTGCTCACCTAGCTCTCTCCAACCCGCAGTCGGTCGTCGACGTCATCGGCTCGCTGGTCGATCAGAGCTTGCTGCGTCGGGATGTGGAGCCTGGTCAAATGCCTCGCTTCCACTTGCTGGAGACGGTGCGCGCGTACGCGCTCGACCGCCTGGAGTCGAGCGGCGAAGGCGAGGCGGTGCGCGAGCGGCACGCCGACTACTTCGCCGGCCTCGCCGAGGCGACAGGTCTCTTCCTCCAGTGGCAGCAGGATACGGGTGCCTCCGTACGTCTCCTGGAATCCGAGCTCGACAACCTCCGGGCCGCGGTGGCGTGGGCGTTCGAGCGCGGCGCACTGGCGACGTTCCTTCGACTGGTGGCGGCGTTGCAGCACTTCTGGCAGCTGAGCGGACGTGTGCTCGAGGGGCGGGTATGGATTGACCGTGCCGTGACCATCTGCGCCGCCGCGCCGCTGCCCCTCCGCGCCGCCGTCCTTCGCGAGGCCGCCTGGTTCGCACGGCACCTCACCGACCACAATCGGGCCAAGGCGCTCGGCGAGCAAGCCTTGGTGCTGTCGCGCCAGCAGGGTGACACGACCGCGGTTGTTCACGCGCTCACGCTGCTCGGCTGGGTGGCGGAGGAACAGGATCAGTTCGCTCGAGCGCGGGCGTTCCATGAGGAGGCGCTGGCGTTGGGCCGGCGGCTGGGGGACCCCGCTTGGACCGCTTGGTCGCTGCGCAACGTCGGCAGGCAGGCATTCTTCGCTGGGGAGATCGAGGACGCTGAACGCTGGCTGGCGGAGGCGCTTGCACTTTTCCGCCAGGGGGGCTATCGCTATGGCGCGGCCTATACCCTATCCAACCTGGCAGAGATCGCCCTCGTGCGGGGAGATCACGCCCGGGCGGCCGCGCTGTGGCAGGAATGGCTTGGCCTGTCCTGGTACGTCTTGGGGCTGCTGAATGGTCTCATTGGGCTAGCCGACATCGCCGCCGCGTTTGGCGCGGCGCGGTGGGCCGCGCGCCTGCTGGGCGCGGCGGATGCCCACCGCGCGCGGCTGGGCGTCACTCTCAAGCCAAGGCTGGGCGACGATTACGAGAGGGTTGAGGCAGACGCACGAGCGGCGCTGGGAGAGGCCGTTTTCGCGGAAGCCTGGGCAGAGGGGCAGCGGCTGGCAGCCGAAGAGGCGCGCGCCGAAGCGATTCGGGTGGCGGATGCCATCTCGGCTGCGTCCCGGCGACGATCGACCGACGTCGACGCGGATCACGGACTGACGCCACGCGAGTTGGAGATCGTGCGCCTGGTCGCCGACGGCTATTCCGACCGGGGGATTGGTGAGGCGCTCTTCATCGGCTCCTCGACTGTCCGCACCCATCTTACCAGCGCTTTCGGCAAGCTCGGGGTCGGCTCGCGCACCGCCGCCATCGCTGCCGCGCGACGGCTTGGCATCGTCTGAGCCGACCAGCGGGATCCTCGCCTCCCACTTTTCGATGAGGCTGGCCCCAGACCTCCTCCGGGGTAATCCACGGTTTCGCTGATGCGCGCGGCGATCTACTGGCGCAGAGTGAAACTGTGCTCGGGACCCGATAGTCACAGGCGGATCTGCCAGCGGTCCCACCATCGCCGGCGCTCCGGCTCGAGCCAAGCTAACGGCGTTGCCCGCCAACGCTCGATGTCTCGCGTCAAGGAGTACAACCCATGTCCCGCGAACTCGATGCCACGTCTCCCGTCCTCGGTTG
>JACCYK010000357.1 GCA_013696525.1 Chloroflexia bacterium | reverse complement strand
GGACAATACCTCCCAAACGGATAGCAGGACAAGCGGGCCGATCAGCGTCAGCCCAATCTCAATCGCGCGCCGCTGGCGGACGGTCATCTCGCCTCCGCGCTCAACTCGCGGCGACCCTGTAGCACCTCGAACCGCAGCAGCTCCCAAATCTCGGCGAAAAGCGGCGCGTAGGCGGCGTCCGTCCTGACCTCGGCAAGCCGTCGCGGGCGGGGAAAGGGAACCCGGATCGTAGCCTTGATGGTGCCCGGGATAGCGCTCATCACCACGATCCTATCGGCTAAGACAATTGCCTCATCGATAGAATGGGTCACGAACACGACGGTCTTGCCCGTGTCTTCCCAAATCCGAAGCAGCTCCTCTTGCAGCAAGAGCCGGTTTTGCTCGTCGAGGGCGCCAAACGGTTCGTCCATCAAGAGGACATCGGGATCAACGGCCAAGGCGCGGGCGATGGCGACACGTTGTCGCATGCCTTCCGATAGCTGATGTGGAAACGAGCGTGCGAACCGGGTAAGCCCAACCATGTTGAGCAGTTCGGCGGCGCGAGCATCGCGCCGGGCGCGCGAGACGCCCTGGAGCGTCAGGCCGTAGATGACGTTGTCCCGAACCCGGAGCCAGGGGAAGACTGATCGGCCCTGGAACACCATCGCGTTGCTGGTGGGCCGCTCGTCAGCCCGGTGCAGTGAAATGACGCCGGACGTCGGAGCCTCCAAGCTGGCGATCATCCGCAAGAGCGTCGTCTTGCCGCAACCGGAGGGGCCGACGATGACGCAAAACTCACCGGCCGCCACGGAAAGGTCCACGGACCGCAACGCCTCGACCGGGCCATCCGATCCTTCAAACCGTCGTGAGACACCGCGGACGCGAATGCCGGCGCCGCGGGACGCCGGCGACTCGACCCGCGGCAGCGCGACCGGGCGGGGGACGGTGAGCGGGGCGGTGGGAAGCGCGGTATCCATGTAATCGACCATCATGCGATTCGCGTCACGGCTATTCCGCGCCCGCGGTACCGATTCGCTCGAGCGCCGCCTCGACGAAGGTGCCGTCGACCACGGTGGCGGGATCAATGTCGTCCGGGTATTCAAGCTGACCCCGCGCCCGAAAGAAGGACTGGAGACGGCCCAGCGCGGCCGGATCGATCTCGCCGTTTAGGAGATAGACCGGAGCCACCGCGGCAGCGGCCAGCTCGGCCGGGACTTGGGTGTACTGTTCGATGATCGCAAGGTTCGCGGGGTCGGCCCAGCCGGTACCGGAGAGGTCACGGCTCGCCTTCAAGTAGGCGATGACAAAGCCGGTCACCAGCTCTGGACTCTCGTTCGCGAAATCGGAGTTGGCAATGACGACGGTCGGTAGAACATTGGCGATCGGGAAGTCGTCAGCCAGTGGCACCGCGATGCCGCCTTGGATCGCTCGTGTCGCGAGCGGTTCACCGATCATCGCGGCGTCGATCGCTCCCGCCTCCAAGGCGAGCACGGCGTCGGCGAACGGGATCGTCTCCACGACGACATCGGAAATAGTGAGATCGCCCGTGCTTAGCGCCGCGTTGAGCCAGTATTCCGTCGCGCCGCGGGCGTTAACTGAGATGCGTTTGCCGCGCAAATCGGCGACGCTGGCGATAGCGCCCGTTTCGCAACTGGCGCGGGAAATCATCAACGGCGTCGCGACCGGAGTCGATTCCTGATGGCCGGGAGCGATGACCGTGATCGGTAGGTTAAGGGCGATGGCATTCCAGAACGCGGGCCCAGCGCCGGCGGCCGAGATCTGGAACTGATTGCTCGCGGTGAGAGCGATTAGATCGGCTCCGCCGGGCAGCGGCTCGAGCGTCACATCGAGGCCTTGCTCCGCGTAGTACCCCTTTTCAAGGGCGACAAACACCGGAGCGAAGATCGAAACTGGCACCACGCCGACACTGATCGCGGTCAGCTCCGCGGCGGCCACTGGTTCAGGGTTGTTTGCAGCCGGAGGCGGATCCCGGGGGACACGGGGCGCGGGCGAACAATCGACTGACACCGGAGTCGAGCCTTGGGCGGCCAGGAGGGGAGCGGCAGAGAGCAGGACAGGGACCACAAGCAAGACGAACACGGCGAGGACGCTTCTTAAAGCCCGTGCATAGTCCTTACCGAGCATCGGGGGCGCTCCTTGGAGGCTGGGGAGCTCAGGGATTGATTTCAAGAGTCGTTGCCCATCTCATTCCGGCCAGGCGTGCCGCGACTGTTGCGGCAGCGTTGCACGCATAGAGTATAGCCGGAAAGATGCCGCTTGTGAATATTTGCACGAACCAGAATCGGGTTGAGGTGCTCGACAGGAATTGACCGCCGTCGCCGAAATCGCTAGACCGCGGTGAGCTGCAGCACCGGCCGGTCTGGTCGATACCCTTGGGTCGCATCGACCTCGTCCACGATGCCGTTTCGCCGGTCTTCGATCACCTGCTGGATTTCCGCTTTCAGCGCTTCCAACATCTCACTTTCAGCGACGGTCCGAACTGTCTTTCCTTTTCGAAAGATCACACCTTTGCCCTTGCCGGCTGCCAGGCCCACATCGGCGTCACGCGATTCGCCCGGTCCGTTGACGACACAGCCCATGACGGCGACCCGGATTGGCTCGTCGATCTCGGCCAAGAAGGCATCGACCTGGTTGGCCAGCGTGAACAGATCCACCTCGACGCGGCCGCATGTCGGGCAGGCGATCATGATCGCGCCTTTTTGGCGAAGCTCGAGGCTCTTCAGAATCTCGTAGCCGACAAAGACCTCTTCGACCGGGTCGGTGGTTAGCGAGACACGGATCGTGTCGCCGATACCCAGCGCCAATAGGGTGCCAATCCCGGTGGCGGAGCGGACGCTGCCGGCGCGGGGGGTCCCGGCTTCGGTGACCCCGAGATGAAGCGGGTAGTCGTTGGGCAGCCCCGCGAACCGTCGATAGGCCTCGAACAGGACCGGCAGCTCGAACGCCTTCAGACTGACTTTGGTCAGGCCGAAGTCGAGGTCTTCCAAGATCTTGATGTGGTTGAGGGCGGACCTTACCAGCCATTCTGCCCGCAGCTCGACCTGGGTCGCGTTGCGCATCGCCATCTCGTCCACGAATTCCGGGGGCATTGGCGCCACGGAGCCGAAGTTAACGCCGATCCGGATCGGCACCTGGCGTACCTTTGCCTTTGTCACAACCTCGCGCACGTCCTCCGGCTTCCGGATGTTGCCGGGATTGAGGCGAAGGCCATGGATCCCAGCGTCGAGCGCCTTCAGGGCGAGGGTATGCTCAAAGTGAATATCCGCGATCAGCGGCACCGGCGTGTGCGGCACAATGTCGGGCAGAGCGGCGGCGGCGCTGCGGTCGGGAACGGCAATGCGGACGATTTCGCAACCCGCTTCCGCCAACTGCCGGATTTGTGCCAACGTGGCGGCGGGATCTCTGGTATCGGCGGTGGCCATCGATTGAACGACGATCGGGTGATCGCCACCGATCTTGACGTCGCCAACGTTGAGGACACGAGTCTTTCGCCGGGGCGCGATCAGGGACATGAACGAAGCTCCTTTGTCAATAGGCTATGCATGAGGCGCTCAAGCACTCGGTCACAGGCGGCAAGCGGAGATACGTGCGGCCAGAGCGGTTAGGGCAAGAACGATTGGCCGCCGATGATACGACCGATGTCGAGAAAGGCGATGACGAACATGAATCCAAGCAAGAGGACCAGCCCGGCGAAGTGAACCAGTCCTTCCCGTTCGGGGGAGATACGGCGACCACCCCGGATCACCTCGACCAGGACGAAGAGTAGTCTGCCGCCATCCAACGCCGGCAACGGCAGCAGGTTCAGGATGCCAAGGTTGAGTGACAGGAAAATCGTCAATTGCGCGATCGTGAACCACAGAGGCGCCGCGCTCTGTTCCACGATCTGGCTGGTCAACTGACCCATTCCGATTGGCCCGGCCAGGTCTCCCAGCGAGGCGCCTCCGGTGAGCAACGTCCCGAGCCCGCTAAAGAGGGCTTGCACCTGGGTCCAGGTCTCCGCAACGCCAACCGGGATGACCCTGGACGGGGGGACCGACGAGTAGCGCGTGGCAACCGTGACGTCGAAGCCGAGGTTGTTGGTGTCGCGCACCGGTCCGATGTCCGCGGGGACGTGCATCGTCAGGTCTTCGGTTGCACCTTCGCGGTCGACCTTGAGCACCGCGGCGGAGCCGGCCGCGCGTTGGAGCGCGGCGAGGACCGCGAAGTTGTCGGTCGCCGGCAGGCCGTTAACACTGGAGATGCGATCGCCTGATTGCAGCCCCGCGGCTGCCGCCAACGAGTCGGGAAAGACCGTTGACACGGAGACGTCGGCCGCGGTCACCTGGGCGATCTCGATCCCGGTCGCGCCCTGCTCGGCGGGCGGATTCGAGCGCGGGGTTACCGTTGACTCGATCCGTTCTCCGCCGCGGTCGATAATCACGCTCATCGGTCGGTCCAGGAACTGGTTGGTTTGTCGCGTAATGTCGTTGACGGTGTCGACCGGCACCCCCGCGACCTCAACGATTTGGTCGCCGAATTGCCACCCGGCGGCGGCGGCCGGAGAGTCGGGTTGGACCAAGCTCACGTAAGCGGTGGCACTGGTGAGCCCCTGAACGCCGACCACGATGACCATGAAGATGATGGCCAAGAGAAAATTCATGGCGGAGCCGGCGACGAGGAAGAAGGCGCGTTGCAGCGGCGATTTCGTGTTCATCGAACCGGAATCCATATTCTTGCCGTCTTCGCCGAGTACTCGGACGAAGCCGCCAAACGGGATCCAGTTGACTGACCAAACGACGCCGTTCCGAGTCCAGCCCTTGAGCCGGGGTGGGATGCCGATGCCGAACTCCTCGACCTTGACCTCGACCGATCGAGCGGCGACGAAATGGCCAATCTCATGAACTAGAATGAGTACCGCGAGAATTGGAATAATGAGGAGTCCGCTGAGCAATCCCTCGGGCACGGTGTGGCAGCTCCCAACGCATTGAATCCGGCCGGTACCCGCCACCTGGCGGAAACCCGGAACACATCGAATGGTACTACGTTGTGAGCCGAGGGACATTGTCCGCGCCGAAGGTTCCCGACTGGTGGCCGGTCAGTCCGAGTTGATCGTTATGTTAGAATCTCGCCGCAACCGTGGTTGGCGACCTGCCGCTTGTCGTCGTTCGAACGCTTGTCGTCGTTCGAATTGACCCGCCTGGCGGGCTCAGTCCTCGACGAGAGGTCGTTCCGTTGGCGAGTTGTGGTAATCGAGGAGCCCGCGGCCATGATTGTCGGCGTGCCCAAGGAAGTCAAAGACCGAGAGCACCGGGTGTCGATGACACCGGCCGGCGTGGGCGAGTTTGTCGAGCGTGGGCACACGGTGATCGTGGAAACGTTCGCCGGGTTGGGCAGCGGCTTTTCAGATGCCGAATACCAACACGCCGGGGCGGCAATTGCGCCGGGGCCTGGCGATGTCTTTGCCAAATCCGGCATGATTTTGAAGGTCAAAGAACCGGTGGTCTCGGAGTACGATCTCCTGCGGCCCGGCCAGTTGCTTTTTACCTACCTCCATCTGGCGGCGGACGAGCTGCTGACGCGAGCGCTGATCCGCAATCGGGTCCAAGCGGTCGCCTACGAAACGGTTCGGGACAAATCCGGCGATTTGCCACTGTTGACGCCGATGAGCGAGGTCGCGGGCCGGATGTCGGTCCAGGTCGGCGCCCACTATCTCGAATCGACGAACG
Organism: Chloroflexia bacterium; assembly: GCA_013696525.1. Taxonomy (GTDB): domain Bacteria; phylum Chloroflexota; class Chloroflexia; order Thermomicrobiales; family UBA6265; genus JACCYK01. The sequence continues at coordinate 3,871 of JACCYK010000357.1, read as the reverse complement.
GCGGGGGAGGACTTCTGCTCGGTGGCGTGCCGGGGGTGCCCGCGGCCAATGTGGTGGTCATTGGCGGCGGCGTGGTTGGCACGAACGCGGCGGAGATGGCGCTGGGGCTTGGGGCGCGGGTGACGATCGTGGATCGAAACATCGACCGCTTGCGGTATCTGGATCAGGTGCTGACCGGGCGGGTGTCGACGTTGGCCTCAAACCGGCGCAACATTGCCGAGGCGGTGCGCGAGGCGGACCTGGTGATCGGCGCCGTGCTGATCGCCGGGGCGAAAGCGCCTCGCTTGGTGACGGCCGGCATGGTGGCGACGATGCGCCCCGGCTCGGTCATTGTCGATGTGGCGATCGACCAGGGAGGGTGCATCGAGACCGCCCGGCCGACGTCGCATAGTGATCCGATCTACTTCGTCGATGGGGTGCTTCACTACTGCGTGACGAACATGCCGGGCGCGGTGCCGAGGACAAGCACGCTGGCCCTATCCAACGCGACGCTGCATTATGCGCTCGAGTTGGCGGAGGACGGTTTGGCCGCGGCCGTGGCCCGAGATCCAGCCCTCGCTTCAGGAGTGAATGTCCTTAATGGCGAGGTGACGTTCGAGGCCGTGGCGGAGGCGCTGGATATTCGGTACACGCCGCTGACGGAAGCACTTCGGCCGCGGCTGGCGGCGGCCAGGGCCTAGTTGCCAACGCTAGGGTGCGTAATCGCGGGCGAGAGTCTAGCGTCCACCGGGGGTTCTGGCATGCAGGACGATATCGACCGTTTTCTCCAGGTCTTGGAGACCGAGCGCGGCTTTTCGGTCAACACGATCTATGCCTACAGAAACGACTTGAGCCAATTCTTGGTGTACCTCCGCCTTGGTCCAGATGACGCGATCGGCGCCGGGACGGTCGCGAACCGCCAGATCGACCGGATGGCCGGCCTGGAGATCTCGGTCCCAACCTGGGATGAGCTTACCGAGGGGCACCTGACGACCTATCTGCTTCACTTACGGGGACTGTCGTACGCCGCCGCCACGGTGGCGAGAAAGACGGCGGCGATCAAATCGTTTTGCAATTATCTGCTCACCGAGGGTCGCATGCGGTCGGACCCGGCGGCGAGCATGGCCTCGCCGAAGGTCGATCGGTATACACCGCGCTCAATCACCCGAGCGGAGATCAACCGCCTTCTCGCGCAGCCGGGCGCCGGCGATCCTGACCACGCGGGCCGGCCGGAAGCGATCCGGGATCGCGCCATGCTGGAAGCGCTCTATGCTACCGGGATGCGAGTGAGCGAGCTGGTGGCGCTCGACAACGACGATGTCAACGTCACGAACGGTGAGCTGCGGGCCGGCCCGGCCGGTCGCTCCCGCATCATCGCGTTGCGCGAGCGGGCGACACGGGCGGTAGACCAGTACTTGCGAGCGGCGCGACCAACGCTCGACCTACGCTCGGAGGCGGCGCTCTTTTTGAATCATCGGGGCCGTCGATTGACTCGTCAGGGGTTTTGGCTGATCCTTAAGTCGTATGCCCAGCAAGCCAAGATCAGCGGGATTACTCCCCACACGCTCCGGCATACGTTTGCCGCGCACCGATTGAGCGAAGGGGCGGAGCTGAGTGAGGTCCAACGCATTCTGGGCCACGTCAATATTTCGACCACGCAGGTCTATCAGCGATTGATGGCGAACGGTTCGGATCAGTCCTATCGCGAGCATGAACCGGATGCCGGCGCCCAACTCGCTGAAGGCTCGGCGGTTGGAGCGGCTGATGAAGCCGCGAATACGGTGGGACGGGATATCACGGTGCCGCAAGCGTAGTCCACGGTGAAGGAGCTCGCGCAAAGCATGACCGACGTGAAGACGCCGCGCCCGACTCGGGTGGCAACAATGGAGAAAGTCGCCGCCCTGTGCAAACGGCGCGGCTACGTGTACCCCGGCTCCGATATTTATGGCGGCCTGGCCAATACCTGGGACTACGGCCCGCTCGGGATCGAGCTCAAACGGAACGTCAAGGACCTCTGGTGGCGCACCTTTGTCCATCGTCGACGGGATATCGTCGGACTAGATGCCAGCATCTTGATGAACCCCCGCGTCTGGGAGGCGTCTGGGCATGTGGCCGGCTTTAGTGATCCGATGGTCGATTGCAGGACCTGCAAGTCCCGCTTCCGGGCCGACCATCTCATCGAGGAGCGGCTGGGAACGAACGTCGAGGGGAAGTCCACGGCGGAGATGAACGCGGTGCTGGCGGAGGCGAACCTGCCGTGCCAAGTGTGTGGCAATCGGACGCTGACCGAGGCGCGGCAGTTCAACATGATGTTCCAGACCACCATCGGGCCAGTCACGGAATCCGGCCTCAAGGTGTACCTGCGGCCGGAAACAGCGCAGGCCATGTTCATTCAGTACAAGAACATCCTGGCCACGGCGCGAGTCAAGGTGCCGTTCGGCATCGCCCAGATCGGCAAGGTGTTCCGCAACGAGATTACGCCGGGCAACTTCATTTTCCGGCTGCTCGAGTTTGAGCAGATGGAGATCGAGTTTTTCGTCAAGCCCGACGAAGCCGCGAGTGCCTTCGAGACCTGGGTCGCCGAGATGCGGGCCTGGCTCAGGCTGATCGGGGTCGAAGACGAGTATGTCCGGGTACGTGAGCACGGCAAAGAGGAGTTGTCGCACTACTCGGACCGGACGGTCGATTTCGAGTACCTGTTCCCGGGCGCGATGGGGTGGAAAGAGCTGTACGGGCTCGCCAACCGGACCGATTTTGACCTGAGCCATCATCAGGAAACGAGTGGGGAAGACCTGACCTATTTTGATCAGGTCGAGAACCGGCGATACCTGCCATATGTGATCGAGCCAACCTTCGGCGTTGACCGCACCTGTCTGATCCTTCTGTTGGAGGCGTACGACGAAGAGGAGGTCGCCGACGTGAACGGCAAGGTTGAGACGCGGGTCGTCCTGCGGTTGCACCCTCGAGTTGCACCGTACAAAGCCGCGATCCTGCCGCTGATGAAGAAGCCGGAGCTAACTGAGGTCGCCTGGAGGCTGTTCGATGCAATTCAAGAGAAGACCGCAGCACTCATCGACTATGACGAGACGGGCAATATAGGCAGGCGCTACCGGCGCCAAGATGAGATCGGGACGCCGTTCTGCCTCACCGTGGACTACGACTCGTTGGACGACATGGCGGTGACAATCCGCGATCGCGATGACATGAGCCAGCAACGGATGACGATCGCCGAGGTGCCGGAGTGGATTCGGCAGCAGATCGCATAGATCTGGAGAAAGCCGGGCGTCGCTGCCAAGATCGGACCGCACCTCCGGACAAGGGTGGTACTATCTGGTTCCAAGATTCCAAAATCGATGAGAACGGCGCTTGAGTTTAACTCTGTCGCTGTCTGCCGGAGCTAGATGAAAGGTCGTTGAGGGCGGAATGACAAGCAACGACAACACGAATCGAAAAAGCGGACGGGCGTCGGCGCGGGTCCAGAATCGAGCCGCCGCTGGGCCGGCGATCAAGGCGCCGCGAGCGGAGCGCCGACCCGAGATGATCCGGCAACGGCGCGAACAACGCACCGCCGAATACCAGCGCGATCAGCGGAATTGGACGCTGACCAAGATCGGCCTGATTGGGTTTGGCGTGTTGGCCGTGGCGGTTGTCGCCTTCTTTGTGTACCAGTTCATTCAGGAACAGCAGCCGGTCGTGATCCCCGAGGGTGTCGCCGATTTCGCCTACACCGGTAATCTCCACGTCTCAGGGCCAGTCGATTACGCGGAGACGCCGCCGGTCGGCGGCGAGCATGATGCCATCTGGCAAAACTGCGGCTACTACAGCGCTCCAGTTCGGAGCGAAAACGCCGTTCACTCGCTGGAACACGGCGCGGTCTGGATCACCTACGAAC
>JACCYK010000338.1 GCA_013696525.1 Chloroflexia bacterium | reverse complement strand
TGACAACCTTCCCCCTCCGTGCCGCTATCTATACCGTGGGGGTGGATGTGCCGACGGGCTCTAGCCGCCTGGCTTGCATGGCCCCGCCCTAGTTTCTTCCGGGCCGATCAAGCATAAATCTCCTCCTCCTGACAGAGGTTGGCACGATAGCCGGCGGACAGCCGCTCGTAGATATGCAGGACCGAGGCGGCGACGGCGGGCCAGGCGAAGCGCTCGGCGGTGGGGCGAGCCCCCGCTGCCAGCGAACGGCGTAGCGATTCGTCGGTGATGAGCGATGTCAGCGCCTCAGCCAGCTCGGCGGGGGCGCGTGGCGCGACGAGGAGACCGGAGACGCCTTCCTCGACGGTGAAGGCCAGGCCCCCGGCCCGGGTCGCCACGACCGGCGTGCCGCAGGCCATCGCTTCAACCGCGACCAACCCAAACGACTCGTAGTTGGAGGGAACGGCGACGACATCGGCCGCGCTGTAGATCGACGGCAACTCGGCTTGGGGCCGCGATCCAATGAACCGGAAGAACCCGTCCAGGCCGCGCCGCCGCACGGTTTCGACGACGCCGGCCAGCGGCCCGGTGGGCTGCCCGAGCTGATCGAGGTCGCCGCCAACGAAGAGCACGGTCGGGTCGGGGAGGCGAGGATTGCCGGCCATCAGGGCGACCGCCTCGATGAGCGTGTCGATCCCCTTGATCGGGTCGATTCGGCCAACGAACAGCACGACCCGGTCTTCCGGGGCCAGGCCCAGACGGGCGCGAGCCGCGGCCTTGTCGAACGGTTGGAAGTGGTCGAGGTTAACGCCGGGCGGGATGGTGCAGACTTTCTCGGTCGGGGTGCCAAAGCGCCAGATGAGGTCGGCTCGCTCCTCCGGGTTGGCGGCTATCATCCCGTCGGCCAACGACAGCAAGCGGCGCTCGATTTGCTGCCGGAGGTCGGTTTCCCGGTCGGCAACGTTGGCGACTTTGTTTTTCTGGTGCGCCGTGGTGTGGAACATCTGGACAAAGGGCGTGTCCCAGTAGCGTTTGACGAGATGCGCCGCCCAGCCGGAGAGCCAGTAGTGCGCATGCACCGCATCGTAGCGGACCCCTTCGCGCAGCGAGAAGAGTGCCATCCGGACGGCAAATTCGGGAAGATAAGGAAACAGCTCGTTCTTATCGAGCGGCGCCGCCGGTCCGGCGCTGATGGCAATAACGTTGACGCCGGGGCACATTTCCTGGATTTCCGGTGTCTCGGGGTCGGTGCGCCGGGTGAAGACGTCCACCGTGAGAGCCAATTTGGCGAGATTGCAGGCGAGTTCGGCGATGTAGACGTTCATGCCCCCGGCGTCCTTACCGCCAAGGGTCGCCAGGGGCGAAGTATGGACCGAAATCTGGGCGACGCGGCGAAGCGGCGGCTCGGATTCGTCTCGATCCTCATCCGCCTTGAACGCGGCGCGCACCGGCGGCATCTCAGCTTTTCGGATGGACTGCCGGCCACTTGACGTTAGCATTACGACCGGATCGGGACCAGCACGCCATAGTCACCGGCGCGCCGGCGGTAGACGACGCTGAGGGTGCCGGCTTCGGAGTTGTCGAACAGGTAGAAATCGTGGCCCAGCAGCTCCATCTGGTCGATCGCTTCGTCGACGTCCATCGGTTTAAGGGCGAACCGTTTGGTCCGGACGAGACGCTCCCCGTCCTCGTCCTCTTCGTCGAAGACAGGGGCGGCGATCTCCGCCAGCACGGCATCGGTCGTGGGATCGTTTTCGAGGTCGGAGCGGGCCGGCTTGTGGTCGGTGCGGCGCTCATGGAACCGGCGCAGCCGGGTCGACAGCTTGTCCACGGCCCGGTCGATGGCGACCTTGACCTCGGCGTCGTCCTCTTCCGCCCGCAGGATGTTGCGATGGGTCTTGATCGTGATCTGGGCCGTGACCATGTCGGGACCGACGCGGTTGTGGCGGTGCCGGAGCTCCAGCTTGGCATCGACCACCCGGTTGACCCGGCGACCGAGCTTGGCGAACCGCTGATCGACATAGTCCCGCAGGTCATCGTTGACGGCAATGCCGTTGCCGCGGACGTGTACCTCCACGGGGCGACTCCTTCACGACGGGTGACGCCGGAATGGGCCTCCGGCGCGACGGCAACGCACGAGCGGCCGGCCGCGGGCGGCGACCGGGACGAGGCGCCCCGGCGGTCCGGGAGCGGTACCCGCGGAGGGATTCGAACCCCCGACGCCCACCTTAGGACGGTGGCGCTCTATCCACTGAGCTACACGGGCGCGAGCGACGCGGCAACCGCGTCTCCTGCCGCTAGATGCTAGCACAGGTGCCGCCTCGACGGCATCGCCGGCCAGCGCCAATCCGGTCGTTGTCTGGCGGGGGCGCCTGTGGTATCGTTGCCAGGCGCGGGGAGTAGCGCAGCCCGGTTAGCGCGCAGCGTTCGGGACGCTGAGGTCGGTGGTTCAAATCCTCTCTCCCCGACCGATCTGGGAGTGGCTTCGTGCCGCTCCCGTTTTTTGTTCCCGGATACGCCAACCATGTCTGCTCTTCACCCACCCTCAGAAC
>JACCYK010000297.1 GCA_013696525.1 Chloroflexia bacterium | reverse complement strand
AGCAACTGGATCGTCAATGATCAGCACGCGACCGCGGCCGATATCCGGGAACTGATCGCCACCGCCCGGGAGCGGGTTCGGGCTGAATTCGGGATTGAGCTATGGCAGGAGGTGGAGAAAATTGGGGAGCGGTAGTGATTGCCTCGAATGTCGGCCTGAACGCGGCGAAGCTCGGGAATAAATCCCCGAGCTGAATTCACAAACCGCCCTAAAGGACGCTAAACACCCCTGGATGGAGGAATTTTTCGAGGTAGACACGCCAATTTCCCAACCATTAGCTGGCTGTAGCCGGGTTTGTGATCTCGGCCTGATTGCGTTAGCGTCAGGCTTGGCGACACGGGCGCTTCTGAGCAGAGTAGCGCGCCAAATCAACCAACGGGAGCAAGATTCATGGCATCGTCCGCCAACCAGAGGGGCAAGCGCGGGAAAAAACGAGTCCGGGTGGCCGTCGTCTTTGGCGGCCAGTCGAGCGAGCATGATGTGTCGTTGCGGTCGGCGCGGACCATCATCGGCGCCCTCGATCCCGAGCGCTACGAGGTCGTGCCGGTTGGCATCACCCGCGAGGGGCGCTGGCTGACCGGCGGCGACCCGCATCGTCAGCTCACCGCGACGTCGCCGCTCTTCGCGCTACCAAATGGCAGCGCCGCGGATGAGCCGGTCAGCAGCGATGTCGTGGTCTCGCGGCCCGGCTCCTTACCGACCGGGGTGGCCGGGGGCGAAGTGGACGTGATCTTTCCCGTATTGCACGGCCCAATGGGTGAGGACGGCACCATCCAGGGCATGCTGGAGCTAAGCGGCATCCCGTATGTCGGCTCCGGCGTGCTGGGGTCGGCGGTGGCGATGGACAAGGCGATGGCGAAGTCGGTTCTGGGGCAGGCCGGGTTGCCGCAAGGCGACTGGCGTTTGGTGGCGCGCCGGGACTGGGAGCGCGACCCGGAGCGGATGACCGAGGCGATCGCGGCGACGATCGGCTTCCCCTGCTTTGTCAAGCCCGCCAACATGGGATCGAGCGTCGGCGTCAGCAAGGCGCATGACCCGAGCGAGCTGCCGGCGGCGATGCTGACCGCCGGCCACCATGATCGCCGAATCCTGGTCGAGCAAGCCATCAATGCCCGCGAGCTCGAGGTGTCGGTGCTTGGCAACGATGACCCGATTGCCTCGGTGGCGGGCGAGATTGTGCCCGCCGGCGAATTCTACGATTACAACGCCAAATACATTGATGACGACTCCAAGCTGCTGATCCCGGCCCCCATTGACGGGGCGACAATGGGGCAAGTGCAAGAGCTGGCTATCGCCGCTTTCCGGGAGCTCGATCTGGCCGGGCTGGCGCGGGTCGATTTCTTCCTGGAACGGGAGACGGGCCGGCTGTTGATCAATGAGGTCAATACCATCCCTGGGTTCACGGCGATCAGCATGTATCCGCTGCTGTGGGAGGCGACCGGCGTTCCGTTGCCGGAGCTGGTGGATCGCTTGATCGCCCTGGCCCTGGAGCGCCACGCGGAGCGGAAACCGACCTAAGACCCGTTCGTTCAGTCCGTCCTATCAAGCTGTTCAACCACCCGCGCCGGGCCGGAGCGGTGCGGACCGCGTGCTATACTGACTCGCGGACAACGGTCACGCGCTCGACGGGTTCCGTCGTGGGCCATTGCAGACCGCGATGAGGCGCCGGCACTGGCTCGAATGGCCGTTTAACCCGGACATCGTGACCTGATTTAGGCATCGGAGTGACTCCCGCGTGGGGCGTGGGTTACTCCGACCGGGAGCCGTGGTGATGGCTGCCTTGGACCGCGGTCCAGCGGAGCCGTTGTCGCCTAGGCACTTGCCGGGCCGGATAGCGTGGGGTGGGGGAAGAGCAATGCAGTCCCATGGACAGGGTCCAGCACGGGTCCAACAACGGCGCCCGACCCAGCAACCGCCGGCGAACCGGCCGCCAGCGTACGGACAGCAATCCGAACGGACAATCCCCGAGGGCATGAATGGCCCAGGACCGGGGCACGATGGGCCGGGTGGCATGCAGCGCAACGAGCGGGCGCCGGTCCGCGATGGTGGTCCGGTGCCGGAAACCTTCGCCCGGATCAAGGTGATCGGGGTCGGCGGCGCCGGCGGCAACGCGATCAACCGGATGGTCGCGGCGGGGGTCGAGGGGATCGAGTTCGTCGCCGTCAATACCGACGCTCAGGCCCTGACCACCAGCGAAGCGCCGATTTACGTCCGGATCGGGGACAAGCTGACCAAGGGGCTCGGCGCCGGGGGCCGGCCCGAGATCGGCGAACGGGCGGCTGAAGAGAGTACCGATACCCTGGCCGAGCTGGTGCGCAACACCGACATGATCTTCATCACCGCCGGCATGGGCGGCGGCACCGGGACCGGCGCCTCGCCGATCATCGCCAAGCTGGCGAAGGCGGCGAACGCGCTGACCGTCGGCGTCGTCACCAAGCCCTTCGACTTCGAGGGCACCCGGCGGCGGCGAGCGGCGGAGGAAGGTATCGCCCGGCTGCGGGATACGGTCGACGCCCTCATCACCATCCCCAACGAGCGCCTGCTGCAAATGGTCGATCCGAAAACCCCGATTACTGAAGCCTTTCGGATCGCGGACGATGTGCTGCGACAGGGGATCGGCGGCATTTCCGACCTCATCACCAAGCCCGGTGTGATCAACCTCGACTTCGCCGATGTCAAGACGATCATGCGGGACGCGGGGTCGGCGCTGATGGCGATCGGCCACGGCACCGGCGAGACCCGCTGTCTCGATGCCGCCAAGGAGGCGATCGAGAGCCCGTTGCTGGAGATGAACATCCAGGGGGCGACCGGGGTCCTCTACAACATCACCGGCGGCTCCAACCTGACCCTGATCGAGACCAGCGAGGCGGCGGAAGTGATTCGCGCCGCGGTCGACGAGGATGCCGAAATTATCTACGGCACCTCGATCGATCCCGCCCTCGGCGACGCGGTGACGATTACCTTGATCGCGACCGGCTTCGCCGATCACGCCGATTATGATCTCGGCTTGGCGCCGCGCCGCCCGGCGCGCGAACGAGAGCGGGAGCGAGAACGTGACCCGCGTGACCACGGCGGCGGCCGTCAGCAG
>JACCYK010000294.1 GCA_013696525.1 Chloroflexia bacterium | reverse complement strand
GCCGGGGCGCGGCTGCACCGCCACGTCGCCGAACAGTCGCAGCCAACCCCACGCGGCCGGCTCACGCCGTGGCGCGGTGACCTCCCCTGCCGGTTGCAAGATCAGACCACTAAGTTTCCTGGTCCGCGGCAAGAGGGCCAACATCAGCCCAATCCCAATCACGACCGCCACCAGCGACGCCACCACCGTCAGCCCCGCCCGCATGATGCCGTCCGGCGTCTGAATCTCCCGTCCCAGCATCGCCAGAAACAGCCCGCCCCCGATCGCCGCCAGGCCCAAGACGCCCGGCACGCCAAACCCCGGCACCACGAAGATCTCCACCGCGATCAGGACGATTCCAAGCCCAACCAGGGCCACATCCTCCCACCCGGCCAATCCAGTCAGGAGATGCCCCCAAAAAAAGATACCGAAGAGGAGCACACCACCCATCCCGGCGACGCCGAAGCCCTCGACAAAGAAATCGCCAACAATCAGCAGCAGCGCGAGGATGAGCAGCAACGAGGCCACGACCGGATCGGTGACGAAGCGAACGACCCGCTCGGCCAGGCTCGGCCCTACCTCGACCACCGGCGCCGCGGCCAGACCGGCATCAACAAGCAGCTCCGCCCGATTGTCGACAACCCCATCGGCGTATCCCCAACGGACCGCCTCGCCGGTGGTCAGCGTCAACAGCTCGCCGCGCTCGACCAGACCCTCGATGACAACATCGGGATCGACCATCGCTTCCGCCACCAGGGGATCGCGCCCCCGCGCCTCGGCCGTCGCCTTGAAAGTGGTGCGGACCGCCGACACGGTCTTCTCACTCGCCGTCTCCCCGGTGCCACCGTCGACCGGTGTCGCCGCTCCCATGGCCGCTCCCGGCGGCATATAGATCTCACCGGCCGCGATCGCGATCAGCGCCCCGGCGGAGAAGGCGGTTCGGTCCACAAAGGCAATCGTCCGTACGGGGCTGCCAAGGACCGCGTCACGCATCTGCAACACGGCATCGAGCCGCCCGCCCGGCGTGTCGATCTCGAGCAGCACCGCGGCGACCCCGTCCGCCTCGGCCTCGGCCAGAACCCGCGTCAGAAACGGGGCCAGGCCAAGGTCGATCGTACCAGTGATCGGCACCACAACGACCGCGCCCGTTCCGCGCTCCTCCTGAGCCACGACGGTGGTGTGGATCAGAAGGAAGCTCACCCAGATGACGAGCGCGATGAGCCTGGGCCGCGGGCTAGGTGGCCGGACGGCCGAAGCTCCGGGGCCGGTGTGCCACTCGCGATTGCGGCGACGAGCCATCGGGCGTCCCCGTTTCTCGAAGAGATGCGAACGGGAAGATCAATGGCGGAGAGATTATCGGTGGCGCCAGTTCCCGCCCCATTGCGGCTGCTCGCTCATAGTCCACGCAACGCAACTGGCGCCCGGAACAGTGTAAACCACTGCCGGGCGCCAGAACTGAGCTTGGTGAAGATGGAGCCTACCTAGCGCCGGGACTCCGCGACCACTGGCTCCGCGCTTCGCGTGGCGCTTGGCCATGACGTCGCGGGGTCGCCATTTCGCGGCACCGTCGGTGTGGTCGGTTGGGGCTGGGGCATCTGCTGCCGCAAACGATGCCCAAACTCGGGGAACGTTTCCTCGACTATCCCCTGGAGGCGGTCGGTCGCCATGCCCATCAGCACCCCGGTCATGGCCGAGATCGTATCCTCAACCCCTGATCGGCGAGATGCCGGCTGCATCCCGCCATACGCCGTGTGATGGCTGGAGTCGTACTGACCGCCAGAGTACCGCTGCTGCTTTTGACCGCTCATGACGCCGGCCAAGAGAAAACCGCCAAGCGCCGCCGCCCCGAGCGCAACGAGCGGCCGCTCGTCAATCTGCTTTTGGAGGTCAAAGTCCTCGATGCTCTGCTTCACCGTGTCGACGGATTCCGTCACGGTGTCCTTGGCCGCTTGCATCGTTTGGTCGACCGTGTCCTTCGCGGCCTGCATCGTCTGATCGACCGTGTCTTTCGCCATCTCCGCCGTGTCTTGGACCCGCGTCTCGATCTCATCGATCTTGGCCGCCGCGTCGTCCCGCTTGTGGTCTATTTCTTGACGGAGTTGATCTGCTGTTTGGCCCATGCTTGATCCTCCTTCAACGATTCGATCGTTTGCTCCGGCTTAAGACTCGCCGCGCTCAGCTTGGACTTGCCGTTCATGGCGAGCATCAGCGCCGCCAGCGCCAAGACAACCCCGACGATCAAGGCGCTGACCCAATCGGGGAACCAGCGATTGAGCCCGTACATGACCGCGAGCATGACGAAGACAAAGCCGACCAGCCCGATCAGAGCGCCGCCGGCGATGATGGCGATCGCCCGGCCGGCCTTCGTGGCATCCTCCTGGATCTCGGTCTTGGCGAGCTGGACCTCCGCCCGGACCAGGTCTTGGAGGTCTTTGAGCAGACCCGAGATGAGCGTGCCAAGCCCTTCCGCTTCGCCCTTGGCGGAATCGCCGTCCAGTCGCCGGGGCGGCATCATGCCGGTTGGAGGCTCTCGGTTCGTGTCCATCGGCTCCTCCTCTCGACTTAGCGCAGTACCTTCGAGAGAAAGAAGCCCACGACCGCCGCCACCAGCAGGGACTCGGTCGGCTTCCGCCTGACCAGGGCTTCGAGATCGGCGACCAACTGGTCACTATCCTTGCCGCGGAGATAGCCGGAGGCGGCGTCCAACTTGTCGGCCACCATCACCACCGAAGTCTGCACCCCGGTTCCGGGACCAACTTGCTTGCCTTTCTCGCGGATCATATCGGCGGCTTGGTCAAGCCCCTCGGCGGCTTTGTGAATGCCTTGGTCGGCTGCCGCGCCCGCTTGGCCCGCTACCTGGCCCGCCTTCTCCCCCGCCTTGTCGATGGCCTGACCAGCGGCCTGCTTGGCCTGGTCAGCGGCCTGCTTCCCCTGTTCCTGGGTGCTGTCTTTCTGCTGCCCTTGGTCAGCCGCGGCGGGAGACATCGCGGTGCGCGCCGGCGGCGGTTTCTGGTTCGAGCCGAGACGATTGGGATCGCTCATCGTGCTCGCGGTCGGTCGGGTGCCGGTCGATACGCTCGGTGCGCCTGGCACGGGATCACGGTCTCGCATAGAAAGATCTCCTTTTGCTCGTGGTCCGACAATGCAGGAAACCGACATACGCTCGCGTCCACCACACGAGCTTGCCCGCCGGCGGCAACGCAAACGCTATGCCATCTGGGCGGTTACCACGAGAAAGTGAAGCGTTGACTACCAATTACCCCCGCCAATTGAGAAGGGGATTCCCTCAACCACGATCGAGTAAGTGGGAGTCATTGCCGCGGATCGTCTCTCTTCCCGGCGTGCCGCGATGACCTGCCCCCATTGTTTGGTCCACGCATTATGAGAGTCCGTCGCGATCCGGCAGCGCCGCCGCTGCCCGTGCCGTCTCTTGCGCGAAGGCTGTCGGGGTCTGGTAGCCGAGCGCGCTGTGGGGCCGATCTTGATTGTAGTCGCGTCGCCACGCCTCCACAATCTGCCGCGCATCGCCCATGCCCAAGAACCAGTGCTCGTTGAGACATTCATCGCGCAGGCGGCCGTGGAAACTCTCGCAGAAGGCGTTCTGGACCGGCTTGCCGGGGTCGATGAAGTGCAGGGCGACCGCATGGTGATGGGCCCACTGCTCCAGAGCACGGCTGATCAGCTCGGGCCCGTTGTCGAGCACGATGGTGGCGGGCGCTGGGCGCTCACCACGCGGGCGGTCCAGGACGCGCACCACCCGGCTGCCCGGCAGGCTGGTATCGACCTCGAGGGCCAGGGCTTCGCGCGTATAGACGTCGATGACGCTGAGCAAACGGATCGTGCGGCCGGAGGCGAGCGCATCCTGCAGGAAGTCCAGCGCCCACTGCTCATTGGCCCGCTGGGGAGCGGGGGGACGGCCGCGCCTGATCCGGGCCACGGTCTTGTGGCGGCGGCGCCGCACCGCCAACCCTTCCTCCCGGCAGAGTCGCGCGACGCGCTTGTGATTGACCACGACCCCCTCCCGGCGCAGTAGCACCTGCAAGCGGCGGTAGCCGAAGCGCGGCCGCCGCGTCGCCAATTCGCGCAGCCGCGCCCGCAGCGCCGGGTCGTCTCGTCGCCGGCTCCGGTAGCGCACCGTCGAGCGTGCCGCGCTCACCAACCGGCACGCCCGGCGCTGGGACAGGCCACCCGGCGCTTGGGCATACTGGACGGCTGCCCGCCGCTGGGCGGGCCTCACCAGTTTTTTCGGAGGAGCGCTTTCAGCGCCTGGTTGTCCAGCGCTTGCTCGGCGACCAGGCGTTTGAGGCGGGCGTTCTCCTCTTCCAGCGCTTTGAGCCGTTTGACCTCATTTCTTTCCAAGCCGTCGTACTTGTGTTGCCAGCGACAGAGGGTCTGTTCAGAGGGTCTGTTCAGAGGGTCTGTTCACTGATCCCATGCCGCCGACACAGCGCGCCTGGGCGCTCCCCGGCCGCATGCTCCTGCAAGATGCCCACGATCTGCTCGTCGCTGAATCGACTTCGCCGCATGTCGTCCTCCTTGGGGCGTCTTGCCCCAAAGGACTCTCATTATCCCTGGACTAGTTTTTGGGGGTCACGTCACTGGTCCTGGTTGGGCGCCGCCATGCAGGCGACCTCGCTGCCATTCGGCGTTGTCAACGCCCCCGGCGGCCGCTACCATCCGGCCATCATCGCCCAGGCGGCGGCGACGCTGGCCGAGCTGTTCCCCGGCCGGTTCTGGGTCGCGCTCGGCAGCGGCCAGGCGCTCAACGAAGACAGCACCGGCGCCTATTGGCCGGACAAAGCGGAGCGCAACGCCCGCCTAAAAGAGTGCGTCGAGATGATCCGTGCCCTCTGGCAAGGCGAAACGGTGACGCACCAGGGCCGGATCAACGTGCATGGGGCGACGCTGTGGAGCCGGCCGGCTGAACCACCGCTCATCATCGGCCCGGCCCTGACCGAGGCGACCGCCGAGTTTGCCGGCGGCTGGGCCGACGGCTTCATAACCGTCAACGCCCCCCGCCCGCGGCTTGAGAAGCTGATCGCGGCCTTCCGGCGCGGCGGCGGCGCCGGCAAACCACTCTACCTGCAATGGCATCTCTCCTACGCCACGACGGACGCTGAGGCCCGGGCCAACGCCCACGACCAGTGGCGGACCCCGATCTTCCCCGGCAGCGTCACCGAGCACCTGCGGACACCGCGACAGTTCGATGACGCCGCCCGCTTCATTCGGCCGGACGACCTCGATGACTCCATCCGCATCGCGGCCGACCCCGATCGTCACCTCGAGTGGCTCCGCGGTGACCTGGAGCTCGGCTTCGAGCACCTCTACCTGCATAACGTCGGCCGCAACCAGAAGGAGTTCCTCGAAGCCTTTGGTGAGCAAGTGCTGCCCGCCGTTGGGTGATGCCCCCACCGCCGAACAATGGACATCATCGAGAACGGTGACCGACCGCCTTGCTACATCCTTCAGGGATATGTCGTGTGCGGCTTCGGCCCGCGGGCGACGGTGCTTCATTCGCTCCGATCATCAGCAACCAGCGCCCCAACTCCGCTCCGCAAGGGCCGTTTCTCCGCCGCCAGCCGTTCCAGGAGGGCGACCGCATACTCCGGTCCCGGCAGCGAGTCCACTTCAGCTTTGATCCGCTCCGCCCGCTGGCGAAACGTTGCGTCCGCCAGCACCGCCGACACCGCCTCCCGCACCTTCTCCGCCGTGATCGTCATCGCATCGAGCACCCGCCCCACCCGGAGCGCCCGGCAGCGGTCGGCGTTGACGAGCTGGTCGGCCCCCAGCGGGATGAGGACCAGCGGCAGGCCATGCGCCAGGGCGCCGATCACGGTGCCGGAGCCGCCATGCGAGACAACCAGATCACAGTGTGGAAGCACCGTTGCTTGTGGAATGTATCGCTCGACCCACACGTTGGACGGTTGCGGTCCCAGCTCCGCTGGATCGAACTCATTGCCGACGGTCACCACCAGATTGATCGGCAGCTCGCGCAGCGCCGCCACCACCCGTGCCACCAGATCGCCCGACTCCAGATTGAACACCGTGCCGAGCGTGAAATAGATGGTCGGCGCCTCATCAAGCCGCGCCAGCCAGGGCGGTCCGACATCGCCCGCGACACGATCGAGCCCGGGCGGCCGCAGCGAGTGGGCCGTCGGCGGCAGCGGGAAGCGGGGATCGCGGTAGCTGGGCGGCACGGGCGACAGCACGAGATAGCGACTCAACATGTTCAAGCCAGGATCGGGCGGCAGTCCATACTCCGCCCGCAGCGCCTGTAGCGGCTCGGCCACCAGGTCGGCCGGCACGAACGAGCCAGCCGCGATCACGATCACCGTGGCGTAGGGAATCCCCGCCCGCTCGGCGGCCACGATGGCGCCGAAATCCATCTCGTCGCAGACGAGCAGATCGGGCCGCCACTCCTTGCACAATTCGAGGATCAACGGCGCTCGGGCGCGGGCAAAGCGCCCGGCAAAGGCGCGCCGCACGACCTGAGCCTCATGCTCGGCGTCCGGCGCTCGCAACTCTGTTCTCACCGGTGCCGTCCCGGTGTCCGCCTCCCCGGTGACAAAGGCGGTAAATCCCGCCGCCCGTACCGTCGGCCTCATTGACACCCGACTTGCAACCGCGACGACGTGACCCGCGGCTTGGGCCGCGCGAGCAATTGGAATGAGCGGGTTAAAGTGGCCGGTGCCCCCCACGAACGAAAACAGCATTCGCACCGGCATCGCCGCACCGTCCATGCCGAATTGGATGAGCATCCTGGCGCCGTTGCTTTCACCTCACGGCGCCGTGCTCCCGATTGACGGCGCAACCTAAACGAAGACCGAGAACTCGATCTCCTTGGCGGTAAGAAACTCCAGCAGCGCCGGCGTCCCCTCCTCGGTTTGGCGGACCGCCCGCTGGATCGCCGGCACGATTTCGGCCGGCTCCGTCACCCGCTCGCCATAACCGCCCAAGGCGCGAGCGAAGGCGGCATAGTCGCCGCTGATGTCGGTGCTGCGATATTTTTCGGTCGCCACTTGCATGATCGGCAGCTCGATCGCCATCGAAAAATTGTTGAACAGGATCGACAGGATCGGGATCCGCTCGCGGACGGCGGTCTCGAAATCCATCCCGGTAAAACC
The DNA here is from genome assembly GCA_013696525.1 of Chloroflexia bacterium. Taxonomy (GTDB): domain Bacteria; phylum Chloroflexota; class Chloroflexia; order Thermomicrobiales; family UBA6265; genus JACCYK01. The sequence goes on along the minus strand of JACCYK010000294.1, from coordinate 1,553 downwards.
GATCGCGGCGTCGCCCCAGACATTGATGCAGAGCTTCTCCGGACACGCCAGCTTCGACCCCATCGCCAAGCCGAGGCCGTAGCCGAGCTGCGTCGTCTTGCCCCAGCCGATATAGGAGAGCGGCGTTTCACTCACCCAGAACGGCGAGAGCTGATCGCGCGGCGAGCCGGCGTCGTGGGTGATGATCGAGTTCGCCACGTCCACCGTCCGCAGTAAGTCGGCGATCACCCGGTATGGCGACAGCGGTTTCTCGGCAGATGACAGCTTTGGCGCCCATCGCGCCATCCACTCAGCCTTCACCTTGGCGATGTGGGCGGCAGCCTCGTTGGCCCGGCCGCGGGGACCGCCGCCAAGCCGGTCACGCACCTCCGGGATGATGGCTTCGAGGGTCAATCGAGCATCGCCCAGGAGCGCGTGCGCGACGGGAACGTCTTTGGCGAGATCGGCGGGATCGAGCGTGGCCTGGATGATCGCCGGCCCGGCCGGCATCGCCACGCCGTAATTGGTCGTGGCGAAGCTACAGCCGATGCCGAAGATGACGTCCGCCTCGGCCAGGAACTGATGAACCGGTTTCGGGATCGCCCGGCCGCCGGAGCCGAGCGCCAGCGGGTGATTCTCCGGGAAGGCGCTCTTCCCCTGGAGGCTGGTCGTCACCGGAGCTTCCAGCAGCTCGGCCAGCTCCCGCAGGGCATCCCAAGCTTCGGCGTAGTGGACGCCCTGCCCGGCGTAGATGACCGGCCGTTCCGCCGCCGCCAGCACCTCGGCCACACGCCGCGCATCGTGCGGGTCGGGCGCGGTCCTCGTTCGCACCGAAGGGTGATAGGCCAGCGGCCCAGCTAGTTCCTCTTTGAGAACATCGGTCGGCAGCTCGACGAGGACCGGCCGTGGCCGGCCATTGCGAACTTGGGTAAAGGCGCGCCGCATCGCATCTGGGATCGCATCAGCGACGACGACCTGCTCCGCCGACTTCGTGACGTGCTGGTAGTTGAGAAACGCGTTAAAGTTCGGCGGCACGTTCATCAGGCGCCGCGGATACCCGGCGGGCAGGACGACGATCGGCACCGAATCGCCAAACGCCTGAGCCACCCCGCCGAACGCGTTCTCCGTCCCCGGCCCATGCTGCATGGCAAAAACGCCGATCCGCCGGCCGGACGAGACGCGGCTGACCGCATCGGCCATATGGAGCCCGGTCCGCTCCTGTCGCACGATGATCGTCCGAATATCGGCCTTCGCCGCCTCCTCGATGATCGGGTTGACCGGGTAGCCGATCAGAAACTCGACCCCCTCCGCCTTGAGGATCTGAGCAACCGCTGCCGCGCCGTTCATTTTGCCTCCCCTCGCTCGCGCCCGTCCGCGTCGCACCATAGTACCAACCAGGCGCAATGCCGCCGACTCGTCCCTCGCCCATCATCGTGGCCGACGGAGAGGCGGGGCCGCTCCTGCCGCCCCGCCCATCCTGCGACTTCGAGAGGAATCCGCGGTGGTAGGGTGTTACGGCTGGACCTCCTCAACGGGGGCGACCACGGGATCGTCGGCGGTCACGATCTCTTGAG
>JACCYK010000284.1 GCA_013696525.1 Chloroflexia bacterium | reverse complement strand
CCGCCGCGGCCACGCAGGTTCGCCGCCGTCACCTCGGCGATCGCCTCCTCCGCCGGCATCTCGAACAGCACCTTCAAGTAGGCACTGTAGGCGCCGCGGGCTAGCGCGTCGTCGATGGAGTCGGGCTCGATAATGCCGGCATTGGCAAGCACGATCCGCAGTTGATGCTTGAAAAAGGGGTGCGCGGCCAGGGGCGGCACGCCATTGAACGGCGCGTCTCCCCGGACGCCGATCGCGCGCTCGGACAGCTCGCCAGCGAGCAGCGCCGGCACCTCGCCGGGCTGGATCGGGCCGTACAGGATCGGCGGCTCGCCCGGGCGCTTGATCTCGACCCAGGGCTCGATCCACATCGCGCCATTGCCGCTGACCTCGCGGACGACGCTCCGGGTCCCCGCCAGCGCCCGCCGGCAGGCCGCCAATACCTCCACCGCGCCCTTGGCCAAGGACGAGCTATCGACGCCGACGCTGACCACGCTGTGATCCCCGTCCCAGAGGTCGGCCCACCGCTCGTGGGCGCGTTGTTGGACCGCTTCGAACTCAGCGCGGGTCGATGACATCGCGTTCCCTTTCCAGCGTGGTAGAGCGGTTCTCAGACGAGTTGCCCAACACGATCGCCGTCCCGGCGGCGCGGGGGTGCCCCTTGGGCCAATGAATTCCGCGCTGAGCACCGAAAAGTCCTTTCAGGACTGAGCACGGGGCGCCTCCTGAGACGTCAACTCTTTCGCGGATTGCCGTCGGGGGCGGGCTCGATCCCCGGTGCCGGCGGCGCGGCCGGGGCGTGGTGCGCGTCGTGCCAACTGCCGCCGGCCGCGATCGTCCGCCGGATCACGTCGGTCAACGACTCGGTGGTGAGATCGCCGTGAAAATCGGCGTCCAGCTTCACGATCGGCGCCCGGTCGCAAATGCCGAGGCAGCCATTGACCACCTGGACCGTTAGCTCACCGTCCGCCGTCGTCCCGCCATCGGCGATGCCCCAGGTATCGTTCAGCTCCTGGACGAGTTGCTGGGAGCCGGTGACGTAGCACGACATGCCGTGGCAGAGCAGCATGAAATGCTTGCCCCGCGGCTCGGTCCGGAAGTCGGCGTAGAAAGTGAGCAACCCGTAAATCCGGTTGGCGGTGGTGCCGAAATGCTCGGCCACGGCCTCCGCCGCCGGCAGCGAGACGTATCCGAAATGCTCGTTCACCTCTTGCAAGGCGGACAGGATCAGCTCTTGCGCCTCTTGGAAATCCCGCGGCTGGAAGTGCGACAGCATCTCCCGCACGACCTCGAGATCGATCCCGCCGGATGGGTGCGCCTCTGTTTGCTCCGAATCTGCAACGACCACGCGCTTCTCCCAAGATGTTGCGTTGATGCACCTCAGCTCGCGACCCTGGCGCCGTCAGGCAGAGTACCGAAGCGAGTATAGGTTCGGCCACTATGAGCGTCAACGACGATTCGGCCGTGGGAATAGCAAATCTGGGCGGGTAATCACAATCCCATCAGCCGCATGATCGATACTCGTGAGATCGACCCGCCCATGTCATAGCTGATCCGGGTGAAGCGTCGATGCTTGCCTTCTCGGGGTCGGGCGCTAGAGGCCGAATCCGGCCTGATCCCAAATCGAAATGTTCAGACCCATGTGGCTATTCAGGTCCGGGTACTTGTCGGCGAGCGGTCAGATCACGGGAAGAACTTGGTGCGCATACGCCAAGCCCTGCCCGTGATCTGACCGCAATCTCGACGGCGGCGAACGTTACTCGATGACCAGGGATCCCACCATCCCGGCTTCCAGGTGCCCACCGAAGGTGCAGAGCATCTCAAAGGTGCCCGGTGCGCTGGGGGCGGTGAAGGAGATCGTGGCCGTGTGGCCGACAGCGACGGAGCCGGTGTCCAGATCAAATGCTGGAATCGTGAACGTGTGGGGGACCTCACCGGCGTTTTCGAACGTAATGTTGACGGACTCACCGGCGCCAACCCGCAATTCAGCTGGATCGAGGCGGAACTCGGTGCCGATCACCATCAGCGCCCCGGCGCCTGAGGCTGCGGCCTCAGGCGTGGCATCGCCACAATCAGGCGGCGGCGTGGGAGAGAAGGCGCGGTCGACGCCGGGCATCACCTGGCGGCCGTCGTTGGCCTCGTAGGTGTCGGTCGCCACCCAAAGCAGCCAGTAGCCGACCTGGTTGGGGGCGCTGCCGTGACCGGCAGCGTATTCGGGAGCATCTGTCTGGTGGAAATGCGGAAAATCCGCCGACGGCTGATCGGCCAGACAGAAGATGCCGGGGACGGTGATGCCGATGTCGCGCAATCGGGTCGCTTCGGCTGGGTCCGCGCTATCGAACTGGAGGAAGATGGTGACGTCCTCGTTGATCCAGCGGTGGAACCGGGGTGGGGTCTGGCCGCCGGTCAGCAGCGGGCTGTCGAACAACTCGACCAGCTCAACGATCTCGTTCTGGGTCAGCGGTTCGGCGCCGGGCGGGTCGAAGGCGACGTCCGGCACGTCGGCGCCACAGTCCGGAGGCGGCGTCGGCGAGAACTCATAATCGACGCCGGGTACTATCTCGCGGCCGTCACGAGTCTCGAAGGTGTCGGTGGCGACCCAGGTCAACCAGTATCCCTGATCACCGGGGGCGCTGCCGTGGCCCGCGGCGTACTCGGGCGCGTCGTACTTGTGGAAATGGGTAAAGGACCGGTCCGGCTGGGTTTCGGCGCAGAAGACCCCCTTGACGCCGATGCCGACGTAGCGGATCTGGGTGGCCTCCGCCAGCTCCGAGTTGTCGAGCTGGAGAAAGATGAAGACCTCGTCGTTGACCCAGCGCGAGAGGCGCGGCGCTACCTGGCCGCCGATGAGCACCTCATCGTCGAATTGGGCAGTGAGCGTGGCCAGCTCATCGGCCGACAGCGGAGCGCCCGTGGGTGCGTCTTCGGTCTGGGCTCTGCTCAACGAACTGAAGCCGGCGACCGTCATCGCGATGGCGAGGGCCGTCGCGAGCAGTAGGCTTCGTGGCCGGCGTCCGACAGGTCGATACGTCACGGTTGTTCGCCCTCCTATGATCGAGGCCAGTCCGCGAATGAGCCTCTCTTGTTCTTATAGTGAGGAGGGCGACGATTGGATCCCTTCTGGAGCTCGGAGCTCCCGAGGGGACAAGCCGGGCTTGGTGCGATAGGCGCTTAGCCATCCCCCGACCTTACCCCTGGTCAGCGGGAAGCAGGGGGTCGACCCCGACGCGTTGGAGCAGAGCGGCCTGGTGGCCGGCGGTTCACGGGTCGCCTGCCTCCCAGGTGAGAATGACGGTTCCGCCAGGGGAGGTGCCGCCAGGCGGCTGGAGGGTCAATTCCGCCGTGTCGTAGGTGGGGCCGTCTCGGGGGGCGTCAAAGACGAGGAGGCCGAAGCCCTGGTCGTCGGTTGTCAATTCGCCCGCCAGGATGGTCTCGCCGCCGGTCGTCAGCCAGAGATGGAATGTCTGCCCCGCCGGGGCGGCTGGTAGGCGGGCCGCCATGGCAACGACGCGCGGCAGGTCGGTTCGGGTGAAGAGTTTTCCATAGGCGGTGGAATCGTCCTGTTCGGCGCGGAGAATCCGCCGCATCGATTGGTCGGAATCGACGACCTCGAACACGATTTCCTGCTGGCTGACGATCTGCCCGACGAGGTCCGCGTACTCAGTGCGGAGGGTGCGCTCATTTTCCAGGGCGAACGTCAGACGAACACTCCAGACCAAGGATGTGGCAAGCACGAGGACGGCCGCGATCCGGCCGATGGTTTGCCAGGGGGAATCGCCACGCGACGATGGCCAAAAGGTTGTGCGGGGGATGTCCTTCGGGGCGGCGTCAGCCGCGGCGGGGTCCGAATCCTCGATGGCATGGTCAGGCGGCGGAGACGCCATACCGGACCCGGCGGTGGTCGACGCCGCTGCATCGAGTGACTGCCGCAGGCGCCCTTTGAGGGACGGTGGCGGCGCCAACGGGGACGCGGCGGCGAGGGCCCGCGGCAGCGCCGCCAACGCATCGGCCAACTCATCGGCGATATGCCGGCAGTCCGGGCAACCCGCCAGATGGCGCTCGATCGCGGCCTGCTCGTCCACGCCCAAGGAGCCAAGGGAGTAGGCAGCCAATTGGTCCCTGACCTGTTCACAGTTCATCGATCACCCTCGTCGTGTTGCCTGGCGCCACGCGGCGGCGGCCTCGTGCTCTATGGGGTCCTGGTTTGCGAGCGCGGCCCGCAGTTTGTTTAAGCCAAGCCGGGTGCGCTTCTTTACAGTGCCGAGCGGCACCTGCAGATGGTCGGCGATCGCCGATTGACTGAGACCGCCGAAATAGGCCAGGACGAGTACCTGGCGCTGCTCTGCCGGAAGGCAGCCCAACGCGCGTAAGGCGGTGTCGTCTCGTTCGCGCCGCCACGCCTGCTCCTCGACATCGATTGCCTCGTCGGCCGTCTCGGCCAAAATGCGGTCAATGTCCCCGGAGACGGTGATCTGCTGGCTGCCGCCACGACGACGCAGCTCGTGCAGGGCTTGGTGGCGGGCGATGGCCATAAACCAGGTGCGAAACGCGCTTCGGGACGGGTCGAACTGGTGAGCTTTGTGCCAGAGCCGGAGGAAGACCTCTTGAACGACTTCTTCGGCTTTCTCCGGGTCGAGCATGTGGGCCGCCATAGCATAGACCGATCGCGCGTACCGGTCGTAGAGCAGCTCGAAGGCGGCGACATCGCCCCGGCCGATACGGGCAACGAGCGTGCTATCACTGGGATCTCGCGGTGGATACCGCCCGTTTTCGGTCACGGCGATCTCCTCTGTCGGGCGAAGCGACGGATGAGGGGACGAACCATGGACCCGATCTCAGGCGGGATCAGCTATCGGGTTGATTCGGATTGTCGATTGTACCGCCTCACCCGTGGTCAGCGACTGAAACGACCTCCGAGCCAGATCCGCACCTGAACCTAGTAGTGGCAACGACCGGCGGCCGGGATGGGTGATGCAAGTCTGGGTGCCGTGGGGGACCGGAATAGCCGCAAGCCAGAGCCGGGTCTCGATTCACGGCGATCGCCGCCGTTACCGTACCTTGCCACGGGCGGCGACCGGCCAGCGATCGGCCACCCGGCCGTCGCGCGCGATCAGCAGCTCGTCGGTCAGGTTCACCGCCGGGCAGATGTGGTTCGGGATCACCTCGACCCGGTCGCCGACCGCGAACCCCGGCTCCTCCGGCGGCGGCAGGACGACGCCGTGCTCTTCGCTGATCCGGGCGATGGTCGCCGCGGGGTGGCCGACGATGTAGCCGTAACCAGGGTGGCTGGAGCTGGGGTCCATCGCCAGCGCCTTCGAGCCGGCGTCGATGATCGCCCGGCCGGCGGCGGGACGGCTGACCACGGTGGCGACGACCCGCGCCGCGCAGCGGTCCGGCCCGATCCGGCCGTGGCGGAAGATCGAGTTGTCATAAAAAACATAGGTGCCGGGGCGCATCTCGGTGACGCCGGCCACGGCCGGGGTATACCAGCTCGACGGGGTCGAGCCGACGCTGACATGGGGCAGCTCGATCCCATGGTCCCGGATCTTGGCCGCGGTGTTGACGAGCGCCGCGCCCGCGTTTCGCGCGGTCCCCGCGATGACGGCCGGATCACTGGCCCCAGCGTGCCCCTCGTGGGTCATCACCCCGACCACCCGCGCCCCCGGCAGCCGGTCCACCGCCAGCGCCAGCGCGACCGCCTCCTCGCCCGCGCTGGCGCCGGCCCGATCCTGGCCCGTGTTCACCTCGATGTAGAGGTCGAGCGTTCGCCCGGCCGCCGCCATCGCCGCCGAGAGACCGGTCGCCGCCGCCACCGAATCGACGGCGACGGTGACGCGGGCCCGCTCCATCAGGTCCAGCAGGCGGCGCAGCTTTGGCTCGCCGACGACCGGATAGGCGAGCAGCACATCGTCGATCCCGGCCTGATCGACAAAGATCTCGGCCTCGCCCAGCTTGGCGCAGGTGGCGCCCACGGCGCCGGCCGCCAGTTGCAAGCGAGCGATGTGGGGCGTCTTGTGCGTCTTCATATGGGGCCGCAGGTTGACGCCGTGGCCGGCGGCGAGCGCCGCCATCTCGGCGATGTTTTGCCGCAGGATCGCTTCATCGACCGCGATGCAGGGCGTATCGAGCACCTCGGTTGGGTCCACGATTGTGCGTTCAACGTCCACGGTGGGCGCAACCATCGTCGGCCTCCTCTGTCTCATCCGCGCTCAATCAGCGGCAGCGCACCTCACGACTCACGACCTACGACTCACGACTCGTCCAGCGCTCAGCCCATCGGCCAGCGGGCGCCGCTGGTATCGATCCAGCGGCCTTGCTGGCTGGAGCGGGCCACCGCGTCGAGGAGCTCCTGCACCTTGACCCCATCGGCGAAGGCGGTCGGGATCGGCTCCCCCAGCCGGATTGCCCGCACCCAGGATCGTTGCAAGAGCGCGGTCGGCTTGGTGAGATAGTGCGCGAAGTCGGGCAGATCGTCTCCCACGCGGTCCGGCACCGCCAGCTCGGTCAGCACCTGATCGCCGGCTTGGGCGCCGAACAACCGATCCTCGCGGATCCGCAAGGTGCCCTGGGAGCCGGAGAGGGTGATCTCCTCGTCGCCCTCGAAGGCGGCGGTGGCGGTGACGTGGATCGTGCCGATCGCGCCGTTGCCGAAGCGGAGGAGGACCGCGTAGTTGTCGTCGGCATCGACCTTGGCCATGGTGGACGAATCGGGCAGCCGCCGCCGGGGCACCATCGTCGCCGTCGCCCCGGCCACCGCTTTCACCTCGCCGAACCACCAGCGCAGGGCGTCGATGTGATGCGGCCCGGTGGCGCCCAGGATGCCGCCCGCCTTTTCCGCTTCCATCAGCCAGCCAAATGGCCGGTCGTAGGGGTCGTTCAGGCTGGAGCGGTGGACGACCACCGTCGCCGCCCGCGGCTCCCCCAGGTACCCGGTCTCGATCAGCGCTTTAATCCGGGCCCGGAGCGGCAGGAACCGGAGCTGGTGATTGACCATCGCCACCACGCCGACCCGATCGACGATGCGGACCATGTCCCGCGCCTCGGCCAGGTTGCGGGCCATCGGTTTTTCGCAGAGGACGTGCTTGCCCGCCTCGAGCGCGGCCAGCACCATCGCGTGGTGCAGGTGCGGCGGGGTAGCGATGATGACCGCTTCGATCTCGGGGTCCGCGATCAGCTCGCGGTAATCCGTCGTGTGGCTTGGCACGCCATGATCGAGGGCGGCGGCCAGGGCCCGCTCGGCCCGCCGGGAGCAGACCGCCATCAGTTGGGTCTCGGGCAGGGAGCGCAGCGCGGTCAGATGGAGGGTGGCGGCAAAACCGGTGCCGATGACGCCGACCCGGACCGGTTCCAGGGCGGGCGCCGCGACCGGCTCCGGCGTCACCGGCTCAGCCCAAAAATCGCGTGTCACCACCATGCCCGCCGCTCCCTCCGCCATACCTGCCAACCGGGATCGGGCCCGGCGCGGAGCGGGACCGGGAATGCGGAATCGTACCATGGGGTCATCCCCGGCACCGCCGGCCGGCGTCAATCCGCCGCGAGGCGTGTATCATCAGCGTTGGCCGGATGCAGCCGCATTGCTCCGCCGCCAGGGGGTGACGGGTGCGGCCGGAGCCGGTTCGGCAAGGGAGACCGCGGCGCCATGCGACTGTATACGACCAAGGGCGACCAGGGCCAGACCGATTTGCTGGGCGACCGGGTGGCGAAGGACGACCCCCGGATCGAAGCGTTGGGCTCGCTCGACGAGGCGACCTCCAGCCTCGGCTTCGCCCGCGCCGTCGCCGGCGCCGAGCGGACGGCGCCCCTCCTGGTCGAGGTGCAGCGGGACCTCTACAAGATCATGGCGGAGCTCGCCTTCGTGCCCGAGCTGCGGCCGGCAACCTATGTCCTCGGCCCGGATCGCGTCGCCTGGCTGGAGGCCGAGACGGACCAGATCACCAGCGAGATCACCTTGCCGCGCGAGTTCATCCTCCCCGGCGACACCGTGCCGGGCGCGGCGCTGGACGTGGCGCGGACCATCGTCCGCCGGGCCGAGCGCGACGTGGTGGGGCTGACCGGCGGCGGCCACCTCGACAACCCGCAACTCGTCCGCTACCTCAACCGGCTCTCCTCGCTCCTATTCGTCCTGGCCCGGTTCGAGGACGCCGCCCACGGCACGGATCCGCTCCGGGCGAAAGCGCCGCGACGCTAGCGCCACGCCGCCATCGTGATCCTGGATGCGGTCATTACGCTGGCGACACTGAAACCGCGTCGTCCGCCTGACCGCGCCTGGCCGGGGCGCCGAAGGTTGAGGGAGTGAGCCCGGTGATCCAACCCAGCACCGCGATCGTCGTCGGCGGCGGCATCTTCGGCCTCACCGCCGCCCTCGAGCTGCGGGCCCGCGGGTCCGCCGTCACCCTGCTCGAGGCCGGGCCGATCCCGCACCCGCTGGCCGCCTCGACCGACACCAGCAAGGTCGTGCGCATCGAGTACGGCGCCGACGCGCTCTACACCGGGCTGGCGGAAACGGCCCGCGACGGCTGGCTGGCGTGGAATCGCGATCTCTTTCCCCGGCCGCTCTATCACGAGACCGGGGCGACGTTCCTCACCCGGCAGCCGATGGCCGCCGGTGGCTACGAATACGAGAACTTCCGGCTGCTGACCGCCCGCGGCCATGCCCCGCGCCGGCTCGATGCGGCGGCGATTCGCCGCCGGTTCCCGGCTTGGAATAGCGAGGTCTACGTCGATGGCTACTACACCGCCAAGGCCGGGTACGTCGAGAGTGGCAACGTCATCAGCCGCCTGGCCGGGCTGGCCCGCTCACACGGCATCGACATTCGGACCGGGGAACCGGTGGCGGCGGTTGCCACGAGGGCCGGGGCGGGAGGGCGGGTCCGCCTGGAGTCGGGCGCGGCGATGGTGGCCGATGTCGTGGTCGTCGCCACCGGCGCCTGGACCCCGCTCCTGCTGCCCGAGCTGGCGGCGGTGATGCGCCCCGTCGGGCAGCCGGTGTTCCACCTGCTGCCGGCGGACCCGGCGCGGTTCTCGCCGCCCCAGTTCGTCGTCTTCGGCGCCGACAGCTCGCGCACCGGCTGGTATGGCTTCCCGGCGCACCCGGAGACGGGTATCGTCAAGATCGCCAACCATGGCCCCGGTCACCCCGTCCATCCCCGCGATGACCCGCGGGCGGTCTCGCCGGACAACGAGGCGAGGTTGCGCCGCTTCCTGGCGGAGACCTTCCCGGGGCTGGCCGGCGCCCCGCTCGTCGACAGCCGCCGCTGCCTCTACTGCGATACCCCGGACGAGCATTTCTGGATCGGCCGCCACCCCACGAACCCGGCGCTTTGCGTCGCCGCCGGCGACAGCGGCCACGCCTTCAAGTTCGCGCCCATCCTGGGCCGGCTCATCGCCGACGCCGCGACAGGCCGCCCCTCGTCGCTGAGCCACCGTTTCGGCTGGCGGGCGTTCGCCCCCGGCGCGACCGGCCAGGAAGCCTCCCGCGCTCGCGCCGGCGAGCGGGACAACGGGGGCTCTGCCAACGATGGGCTATGGTGATACCCGCGCCCGAGACAACCCGTTCTCAGTCACCGAGGGGTACCCGGCGGGACTTCGTGATGCTCAGCGCGGATTTCCAGTGGCCCAGGGGGCACCCTAGCGCCCGTCGCCGCGACGCCGCGATTCCTACACTATTCTGCCGGAGTCCAGATAACGGTCACGCCCCGGCCCCCGGCTCTCGGGTGAGGGGCGCGGAGGCGGCGGGGCGGGCGGTGTGGCCGGCGACCGTGGGGCCGGCCAGGTGGTCGCGCATCGCCTGCCGGGCGCGGGACGGGTCGTGGTCGCGCACCGCCTCATAGATCGCCCGGTGATCGACCGCGTCTTGCTCGGTCGGGAGCTGCCCGTCCCACTGATAAAACGAGATGATCGCGCCGCTCACCCGCCACAAGGCGGCGTTGTGGGTGGCGCGGACCAGATCGAGGTGGAATCCCAAATCTTCCGGCGGCGCCATGCCCCGCCCCGCCGCTTCGGCCAGCCGCTCGACGTCGTACCGGAGCCGCTCGATGTCCTCGTCCGTGGCGCGGATGGCGGCCAGCGCCGCCGCCTCGGGCTCGACGATGCCGCGCACCTCGAGCAGCTCTTCGCGAATGCGGTCGTTCGGCTCTTCCACCAAACTATCGCCCCGCAGCAGCAGGTCGGGCCGCAGGGAGCGGACGAAGGTGCCTCGACCCAACTGGATCTCCAGCACTCCGAGCGCGGTCAGCTCGCGCACGGCCTCGCGCACCGTGGACCGGCTGACCCCCAGCTCGGCGCCGAGCTCCTGCTCGCTCGGCAGGCGCTCGCCGACCCGGTAGCCGCCGCCGCGCAACATGCCGCAGACCGCGTCGACCACCTGATGCGATGCCTTGCGTTTGGCGATGACTACCATCCGATGCCCCGCTCTTCCCCTCGCCACTCCGCGCTCACCGGCCGGCGCCCCGGGGGTCAGGCGCGGCGGCCGAAGGATAGCCGCAATTTCGGGTCCAAACGACGCACCGTCACCGCTGGCCGGGGCCAGCCGCCACGGCGGTCAGGTCGGACAGCCGCGACCGCAGCTCATCGGCGCCGCGGACCGCCGCCGCCGGGAACACCTCCGCCATCGCCTCCGGCCACTTGAACCCGGAGGAGGTGAGGAGCAGCACCGCCGTCGCCCGGCCGCCCAGCATCCCGCTGGCGACGGCGTGGCGATACCCGGCAAGGGCGGCGGCGCTGGCCGGGTCGGGATAGATGCCCATCCCGGCCAAGTCGCCAATCGCGGCCCGGATCGCCGTCTCCGCCACGTCGAGCGCCCGGCCCCCCCAGCGGGCCGCCGCCGCCATCGCCTGCCGCCCCGTCCGCTGGTCGGTGAGAGAGAGGGCGATCGAGACGGGATGCTCGACCGTCTCCTGCCGCCCCGCCGCCAGGCTCCGCGTCAGCGCGTTGGCGCCCTCCGGTTGGATCGCGAAGACGACCGGCATCGACCCGCCGGAGAGTGCCGCCACCTCGGCGAAACCTTTCAGCATGCCGTAGTACGTATCGCCGCCGGCGGTCGGGATGAAGACCGACTCCGGCATCGCCCCGAGCTGTTCCACGATCTCATAGGCAATCGCTTTGTACCCCTCGGCCCCGAACGGGTTGGCCGCCCCCGCCAGCACGGGGTCCATCGTGGTGGCGGGAAACCACCCCGCTTCGACCAGCCCGACGAGCGCCTCGCGCTGCGCCGCCGGGTCGAGCTGGGCCGCGATCCCGCCAAAGGCGCCGATGGCGCGCAGCAGCCCGGCCGGCGCCGCCGGGTGACAGAAGACGACCGCCGGCAGCCCGGCCGCGGCGGCGTGGGCGGCGGCGGCAACGCCATGATTGCCGGTCGAGCTGGCGACGATCCCGCGTGACCCCAGCCGCCGCGCCACCCGGGCGGTGACGGCATGAAAGCGGTCCTTGTGCGAACCGGTCAGGCTACAGGCTTCGTGCTTGAGCCAAACGCCGGGGCCGAACCGCGGCGCCGGTGCGAGCGGCGTCGGCGGCGATGGCGCCCGTTCCCCATCGGCGGCGAAGGGCGTATAG